>JAWOBQ010000290.1:0-3674 GCA_046484255.1 Bacteroidales bacterium
TGGTAAATGCCACGCCAGTTGCAGAAGTATCCCCCATGTTGCCGAAAACCATGCTTTGCACGTTACACGCGGTGCCCCATTCATCGGGTATGCCTTCAATGCGCCTGTAAGATACCGCACGTTTTCCGTTCCAGGACTTAAAAACAGCACCGATTGCCTGCCACAATTGCTCCATGGGTTCATCAGGAAACTCGCTTCCAATGACTTCCCTGATCTTGTCCTTGAACTTTTCAGACAAAACCTTTAAATCATCTGCAGTAAAGTCAGTATCGCCCTCATAACCCTTTTCCTCTTTCATATCATCCATGATCCCGTCGAGCTGGGTCCGGATTTCTTCTCCTTCCCCGGGCTCTAAGCCCTCGGCCTTTTCCATGACAACATCTGCGAACATGGTGATAAGGCGGCGGTATGCGTCCCACACAAATCGCTCGTTTCCGGTCTTTTTGATCAATCCGGGAATGGTCTTTGAGGTAAGGCCCACGTTTAACACGGTTTCCATCATCCCGGGCATTGACTTTCTGGCCCCTGACCTGCAGGAGACCAAAAGCGGGTCCTCCGGATCACCGAACTTCATGCCCATTATTTCTTCGGTCCTTGCCAGGGCCTTGTTAACTTCGTCTCCTATTCCCTCAGGGTAATCCAAGTGTTTCATGTAATAGACGCAGCAGTCAGTGGAAAGCGTAAAACCTGCGGGAACCGGCAGCCCGATTCTGGCCATCTCAGCAAGGTTTGCCCCCTTGCCGCCCAGCAGGTTCTTCTGCGCACCGCCTCCTTCAGCGGTCCCCTCGCCGAATGTATAAACATACTTGGTCATGTCAAACGCTCCTTCCCTGTCTCTCTGATTTATTTTAAACAAAAAACAAGTATAAGCAACGGATCAGGAGATTAAATTAAATTTAATCATATACCAATAAGCGCCATTTATCGTCAAGTAAAAAACCTCGTTTTTTATTCAAAAAGCTTCAGGAATTCCCCCGGGGTATATATCCTGATGTTTCCATATCTTTTTACCTCAACAACTCCACTGTCTCCGGGGATAACCGCTTCTGCGCCCAGCGCAGCCGCACATGCAAAAAATTTGTCATCATCAGGATCTGCATCAACGGCATGAACCTCCGGCGGGTTATGCGTAAAAATCAAATGAAACCCGCTTCTAAAAAGCCTCAGTAGTTCTTCAATCTCTTTTTCATCCGCAAGTCCGAGCCTTCCCAGAACTTCCACATATTCATCAATAATATCAGCGGACAGGCACAGAACAATCCGGCCTGATTTCCAGAGATTGATGATTTTTTTCGGGTTGCCGCCGAAAAAAGAGGAAACAAATACGTTTGTATCCAGGACGATCTTCATGATTTACGGGATCTCACTTCATTAATAACCCGCGGTATATCTTCCGGATCTGCCCCATGTGCATTTAACCTGGTGTTTATACGACCCCACAGGTCGTCAACGTATGCCTCAATATCCCTGTCTTTCACATAGCCCTCCAGAAGCTCCCTGACAATTTCGCTGATATTTTTCCCCTCAGACCTTGCAAGGCTGCTGACCTTTTCCTTTAGCTCAGGATCAATACGTACTATCATCTGCGTGTTCATTTTATTTATACCCCCTTAAAAGATATATGGTATTAACAATATATATAGCGGCATCAATCCGGTCAACCAGAAAAAATAGATCTGTCCCCATTTTATACCCTAAATGCAGGTGAAGGTATGCAGAAGATCGTGGAAGCGGTAGGCGAACGCCTGGCGCGCACTTACAACAAAAAAGCAAAAAGCCGGAGGGGAACTGGAATTATTATTCTTTGACTCGACTCTGCCAGTATCTCGGCCGTCTTTTGTGATGGGCAACCGCCACAATCACGATTAAATCGGATTCAACAGCATAAAGCAAGTTATATGGGAAATTATTTAGGATTTTCTTTCTGATGTCCCTCCCTACGCTCGCTGCAGCATAGGGATTTTCGCAAATAAATCTAACACATTTGCGAACCTCAGCAATAAACCGGAGTCCTACTCCAGGCGCTTCCTTTTCATAGTATCGCACCGCCTCGCAGAACTCCTCTTCGGCTTCCGGAAGGAATTCAGAATTCATGAGATGTCGGCTATGGCTTGGTTAAACACTTCCTCTGCCGGGGTTCCTTTAACCTTGCCCTCCCGAAAATCTTGAAGCCGACGCTCGGCCTCCTGCAGCCAGAGCTGCTCAACTTCGGATTCGCCTGGTTCATCTATGCTGGACAGAAGAGCTCCTGTCAACTGCGCTCTTTCCTCTCTGGGCAGTTCCATCGCTTCATTGAGGATTTCTTCAAGTTTTTTCGTCATAGGTTTTGTTCCTTATTGCTCAAAGTATTTTAAGGATTAAAATTTGAGCCTGACACAGAAATCGGGCAAATTAGCCATTTCTGGATGGGCACTACTTATAATTTAAATGACGAGTTCCCCCGCGTCAACTAAAAAGCCCCTGTAAAAAACCTCGTTTTTTATTCAAAAAGCTTCAGGAATTCCCGTATACCAGAATTTTTAAAACGCAAACATTTTTTGGAGCACGGAGATCACCTCCATTTGCGCTTTTTCATCAATTGTTCCCAGTTTTTTGACAAGCCTTGTTTGATCGATCGTCCTGATTTGATCCAGCGCGACCTGACCCTGCTTTTTACCGAAAGCGCAGTTAACCCTGGTGGGGTAGTCTTTTACGGCAGTGGTAATTGGTCCGATAATCACGGTCCGGATGTTTCGGTTCATTTCATCGGGTGAGATCACCAGGCACGGCCCGGTCTTTTGAATTTCAGATCCAGCTGTTGGATCGAGGTTCACAAGGCAGACGTCAAAGCGTTTGGCTACCATTGCCATTCTTCTTCGTCCCAGGAATGTGAAATTTCTCTGTCACGGATAATGGGCCGGGCATCGCCTTTTTCCCCCATTGCCCTGAAAGCCTCGTCCCATCCCTTCCGGGCTTCCTGAACAGGGCGTATGATGATCTGCTTTTTTTCCAACTCGATTTCCACTTCGTCCCTTATACCGGTTTGTTCGAGAATCGGCTTTGGAATTCGCACTCCCCGGGAATTTCCGATTTTAATAATCCGTGTCCTCATAATATTCTTTCCCCTTTATACAATATAAGTAAATACATTGTAATTATTCAGTGCAAGATATCAATAAAAAAGCCAAAACAAAAAATCCGGCAATCAATCAAATTTCGGGGTACCGGCACCGTATCAGTCGGATCGTACTTCTCCGGCTCCCTGTCCCGATAGAACAAATTTAACGTGCTGGTTAAGAATTATGCTTGAACCCGGACAAAGCCTGTGATATGCAAACTTAAATAAAAATTTAACACCTATTATGAAATGAGAGGTGACAAATTTTGTCACATGCTTGTCTAAAATTGTCCCATAGATATATATTAACCGCTAATTGTATAGCGGAGAAACAGCTATCAATATTTAAATTTATATTTATTATCGAAGATTTATAAAATTCACCCCTCATCTCTATACATGGAACGTAACTTGCATTATCTATTATGGCAGGAAATTAAAACAAAACCAGGGGGTGACAAAAACACATTAAAATTGGCATCCAATCTTACAAACATTACTTAAACAAAAAAGGAGGAACAATGCTTAAAACACTTAGAGGTAACAACAAACAGGGTTTTACCCTCATCGAGCTCAT
>JAWOBQ010000315.1:0-3634 GCA_046484255.1 Bacteroidales bacterium
TGCTGTTTGCTTTTCTTAGTGCCCCGGACCTGGCTCTGACACAGTTCTCTATTGAAACACTGACGGTTATCCTTCTCGTGCTCGTGGCTTATAAAGTCCCTAAATTTGCTACCTTTACGCCACGAAAACAAAAGGCCAGGGATATCACCCTCTCGGTCTTTTCCGGAACGATCGTTACCCTTATCGTATTGATCGTACTGAATAACCCCTCCCTGTCCAAGATCAGCGATTACTTCCTGGAAAATTCCTATGTCATGGCTCATGGTAAAAATGTGGTCAACGTGATCCTGGTCGACTTCAGGGCGCTGGATACCATGGGCGAGATTACCGTGTTATCACTGGCCGTGATCGGTGTCTATACGATGTTGAAATTTAGAAAAAATAAACCGGTAGATTAAAGCCGGAAAACCATGGTGACCGCCTCTATGGATAAGCTGCTTCTTGAACCCCTTGTCTGATCTTCTTGAACCGCTTGTTAAACCGTTTGTCTTATTAATCCGGCTGTCTTATCTTCTTGAACCGTTTGTCTTGTCCTGTGCGGAAATAACAGGCTGATCAAAAAAATACCGGATTGCCTTTCCTGTCATGATAATTTTTATTACCTTTAATCTATGGCAAGGATCATACGACAACCCTGGGATCGTTTCCCGCTCTTTAAGCTGTTGCTTCCTTTTATGGCCGGGATTACCGCTGGTGTTTATGAATTCATCCCGTTTTTGAACAGCATGTTTTTAGCGGTATTCCTAACGGTGTTTTTTTTGCTGCTGGCTGTTTTCCGGATCAGAAGTTACCGTTTTCGCTGGCTTTTCGGTGTTTTTGCCATGACAGGCATGTTTGTTTTAGGGCATTGTGCTGCCGGGCTAAAACTGGCGCAAAACCGTAACAGTGAACTGGGGGAATCCGGGGAGAGTCATAACTGGCTGGTAGAAGCTCGTGAATATCCTGTAGAAAAAGAAAACGCTTATAAAATACGCGTGGAAGTACTTGCTAAAGACAGTACTGTGAGGGCCCCGGAAACGGCTGTTTTATACATAGAAAAGGATAGCATGTTAATGGCTTCCGTGGAATATGGGTCCCGGCTGATCGTGCATACAAAGTGGCAGCGGCCGCAGGAACCTACCAATCCGGAACAATTTAACTACAAAGCGTATCTGGAACGCACTGGAATAACGCATCAGGCTTACACGAAAGCCGGGCGGGTAGTGGTGTTGCAGGATCAAAAAAAACCGGATATCCGGGAGTTTGTGTTGAACCTGCGTGAAACATTGCTGCAATACCTGAGAATACACGGGTTCAGCGGGCACGAGTTTACACTGGCAGCGGCCATATTGCTGGGAAAAGATGATACCATGGACCCGCGGCTGCGATCCGGATTCGCTAGCGCCGGAGCCATGCATATCCTGTGCGTATCAGGCCTCCATGTAGGAGTTATCTTTCTGATACTCGAGCAATTGCTTAAATTTTTTAACCGAAGGAAATACGGCCGCAAGATCAAAGCGGTGATGCTCATTCTTATGATCTGGTTCTATGCCGCTGTCACCGGCCTGGAACCATCCGTGATGAGAGCCGCAACCATGGTTTCTTTTGTGGTAGTCGGGAATATCATCCATAGACCTGTCAGTGTTTATAATTCCCTGGCGGCATCTGCATTCCTGCTTTTGATCATCAACCCGCTTATTATTACCCATATCGGATTCCAACTCTCTTATATGGCCGTGCTGGCTATCGTGAGCTTTCAACCAGTGCTCTTTAAACTTTGGATCCCTAAGTATATACTACCTACGAAAATATGGGCTGTCACAACCGTCTCTATTGCCGCTCAAATGGGAACTTTTCCGCTGGCTATACATTATTTTCATATTTTTCCCCTGTATTTCCTGATCACGAACCTGATCGTTATTCCGCTATCTGCTTTTATTATCTATTCCGGTTTTATGTTCTTTATTACCTTGCCGCTGCAACCCCTGGCATGGATCTTTGCAAAGATCCTCTTTGCCCTGCTCTGGGTTTTGAAACAAACTGTCTTTACCATCGAACAATGGCCGTCCGCTTCACTGAACTTCTTAAACCTCAATCCAAAGCAAATTATCCTGATCTATCTGAGTATGGTTCTTGTTTTTATCTGGGTGAAATATGCCAACCGAAAAGCTTTGTTGTGTGCTTTCAGCTTTTGTTGCTTGCTGCTGCTTAGCTTTTTTCTGAAATATCCCAAAAGAGCTACGCAACAGGAACTGTTGTTTTATGATGCCGGAAGAGGATTGGCCGTGGAAGTGGTCTCCGGAACGGATAACGTGGTGCTTATGGATAGTACTGTTTCCATGGATGAACGGTTTATCAATTACAGCATGAAAGAAAACTGGATCCGTAAAGGCCTGAAAGATCCGGAGCTCGTTTGCCTTGAAAAGCTTAGCAGAATGAGAAAGAAGTATATGATATTTGAGCATAATACCTTGCTCTGGAAGGATACCCTGGTGTATATGCTGAGAGATGACCACTATACCCTGCAGGTCCCGCCTGACCTGCTGCTGGTACATAACCACAGGGCTGTGCCTTCTGTAACACTAAAGGATTCCATGCCGCGAAAAATTGTGCTGACCGGAAATGTTCCCCCCTGGAACCGGAAAAAATGGAAGGCTTTTGCCGATACAAACCAAATCCCTATACATGATCTCCCTAAAGGAGCACTCAGGATCTGCCGGAACGCCGATCAGTAATATCTGAACTCCACGATTGCCGCTAAAATCAAATGTACACTTTTTAGACCGGACTCATGTGATAAATTAATTACCCAATGGTTTAGCCCTTAATAAATCGGACAGTTTTCATTTAAGACCTAAAATCCGCAGGTCAATAGCATAATATTGTCCTCTGTTCAATAAATTGAGTGATTGCAATATGCTAATATTTAATTGATTGAGTTTGTCATTTTTATACATAGGCGTTTCCCGTAGCTGAAATGATTGTTTCTTTTGGGGTTTTCAATGTTTTCAATACCCGTAAAACAGTATCTGCGTTTGCTACCTTAAAATGTGGAGATTGGTTAAGAAAGAGGTTAAGGTGTTCATTCAGATCTTCAGCGCAATCCCCGCCACATAAGAAAACACTCCACAGGTTTTTCAATAAATCGCTATAAGAATATTCCGCTTGAGAGGGTCTGTTACCTAATTGATTGTCAATTTTTTCATTAATGCCTGCACAATTAATTTGGTCAATTACAAAATTAATTTCCCCAAAAGGGTTGACTGATGTATTACTTTTTTCTACTTTTATCATGGTTTATGAATTTGGCTGCAAATTAATGATAATATTATTGATTACCAAATATTTGCAGCCTTTTCTTTGTGTTTTTTCGAAAAAAATTTCCTCACCTGAATAGGTGAATAAATAAAGAGATAAATAGCAGAGAATCAATAATTATAATCGGTGATCTGCGGATTTAAGGTAAGATTCAAATATACTCATTTTTTTATACTATTGCATCAGCAAGGGACGACCGACGGTGACCTTTTTACCGATGGTTGTTTTAGTGAATCGGGTTCATTCACTTTTAAAAGTAAATCCTCCGGCTCATCGAGAGCCGTCAGATTTAAGCAGGGGCCTTCGCTGAGTTTGCTACCGACAGGGATATAAGCAC
>JAWOBQ010000050.1:0-8871 GCA_046484255.1 Bacteroidales bacterium
GATATTTGCACCAAATAAAACAGCATACCATTATGAACTGGGACATTATTCTGGCGGCCACCATTCCTTCAGCCATTGTTTTTGCAACGGCCTATTTCCTGATGCGGGATTTTATGAAAAAACATGTCACTCTCTTAGGTGAAATCCAGCAGGATGAACAGCGTAGGCTTGTTGCCCGGCTAAAAACAGAAAACCGAAAGATTGTAAGTCCTTTACGTTTACAGGCGTATGAGCGTATTGTTCTGTTATTGGAGCGAATCTCGCCCAATTCTCTTTTGCTTCGTTCGGTAGAAAGCAATTTAACGGCTACTCAAATGCGTTCAAAGCTTATAAACTCCATTCGCACGGAGTATGAACACAATCTTTCCCAACAAGTTTATATCTCGATAGAAGCCTGGGATAGTGTAAAGAATGCCAAAGAAGAGTTGATCAAGGTGATCAACACAGCGTATGGTGAACTAGAAAAAGATGCAACCGCCAATGAACTGGCATCGAAAATAATCGAACACACTGTTCAACAGGGAAACACCCCTGTGCAAAATGCTTTGACCACTGTAAAAAAGGAAATTCAACAGATTTTTTAGCGATTCTGGTTAAAGCAGGTTTTTCAAATATAAGTCCATCATTTTAAACAAGACCTCAAAGTTGATCGGTTTGCTGATATAATCATCACATCCTGCTTTAATGGCATCCGTTCTTTCAAAGTCTACAACAAAAGCTGTTTGGGCAATTATTGGAACTTCAGGGTTTTGTTCCTTTATTTTTCGTGTCGCTTCCAGGCCATCCATCACCGGCATTTTGATATCCATCAGGATAATATCTATATCCGGGTTTTTTTCAAACAGTTCCACGGCTTCCTTTCCGTTAGAGGCATGAAATACTTCAGCCTGAGTTTCTTCCAAAGCCGATTCCAGCATAAGATAATTTGACTCCACATCTTCTGCAATAAGCACTTTACATCCTTTCCATTGAAAAGATTTTTGAAGCTCCTCAATTTCTTTCACGGAAGGATCCGACTCAATATCATCCTCTTTCTTTTGATTTTCTCCAGGATTATATGGCAAAGCAATTTCATAACGTATTCCCTTCTCCTCTCCTGTAATTATATCCATTTCCCCGTCCAGCACATCGATAAGGGTTTGCAGTACCAAAAAATCAACACTTTCCAGATTAAGATCCTGTCTTAACGATTCCTTATATAATTCCGGTTGCTTTAACAGCTTATCGACCTCCTCTTTGGTATACTCAGTCGCATTATCTTCCACAAACAGCAAAAGCCGTTTTTTTCCGTCATTGAGCAGGCGAAAACCAAATTCCAGTTCATCCCCGTCGGAACATTTTGCCAGGCTGTTGCCGATCAATTGAGCCATGATCTGCCGGATCCGACCACAATCAGTAAGCACCGTAAAGTCTTCATCTTCCACATCCGAATACTGGTAAAGCTCAACATACGCTTTGGAATACACTTTCTTCTGCTGTGAAAAGTATTCATATAGATCATCCATCAACTGGTTTAGCATACAGGGCTCTTTCTGTACATCTATTTTTTCCATTGACAATTTTGCAATATCAAGGCTTTCGTTTAGCAGTTCACTCAAGCTCTCTGTACTGGCTTCAATTTGGCTGTAATACCGGGCACGCTTTTCCGCATCACTGTCTTCCTCGGCCAGCAATTTTGAAAAACCGGTAATATTGTTCATCTGTGTTCGTATATTTTGTAACATATACGAGAGGTAAGCTTCCCTAAGTTTATTAAAACGTTCCCCTTTCCAAAGCTTTAATTCAAGTTCCGTCTTGCTTAATTTTGAGGGTTGAAATGTTTTGGTCTTCATATGTCTATATTTTTTTACGTAAAACCGCTGTTTTAATTTTAACAAAATGACCGCTCAGCCCGGCCTGCCTTAACGGATCCCATTGACTGCTCAAACTGACCACCGCATGATCCTTTTACCTATTCCAACGTGCCGCTCTTCCAATGATTAAAGAGACAAAAAAATACATGTTTCGGTTGCACTGAAATCATTTGTTTTTGCTTGGCTAAGTTACAAAACAAAGCATGCTGATGCAAGTTTTTTTTACCCTCTGCAACATAACAAATTGTCTTACTGAACTTAATGCATAAATAATGCAGGCTGATAATTTTTTATTAAGAAAAAATTCCTGTCCGGTCTAAAAAGCTCACTTTTGATTTTCAGCGGTTTTTTGCCGCGAATTCTAAAGGGTGAAGCTGCTGAACCGGTCATGCCTTTACAAAACACTCGACTTTATAGACAGACACTGTTTCGATCAGGCTCAAGACTGGCATGATCTCTATCTATTCATTATAAATTCAATCTTCATAAACTTAAGTTTATT
The DNA here is from genome assembly GCA_046484255.1 of Bacteroidales bacterium. Taxonomy (GTDB): domain Bacteria; phylum Bacteroidota; class Bacteroidia; order Bacteroidales; family PWNQ01; genus PWNQ01. The sequence continues at coordinate 2,356 of JAWOBQ010000050.1, forward strand.
ATCTTTGTTGAATAAAAACAGACCTGGATAAACTTCAGGATAACACATTAACGAACAAATTATTATAACACAATAAACAATAACCTGTCAGCCGTTTTAACGCGCCTGGCATTAAAAAAATAAAATGATATGCAAAAAATAAGAGTTGCGATTAATGGTTTTGGTCGTATCGGGCGTATTACTTACCGCGCTATGATGGAGCGTAAAAACATAGAAGTGGTTGCCTTAAATGACCTTACAGATGCCAAATTTCTGGCTCATTTACTCAAGAACGATTCCGTTCATGGTCGCTTAAAACACGAAATAGAAGCGGCAGACGACCATATTGTTGTGGCGGGTAAAAAAGTTAAGGTTTTTTCGGAGAAAGACCCGGAGCAATTACCCTGGGAAGAATTAGGCATTGATGTAGTGATCGAGTCGACCGGTATCTTTTTAGACAGATCCGGAGCCGAAAAACATTTAAAAGCGGGAGCTAAAAAGGTAGTTCTTTCTGCTCCTCCCAAGAGCAGTGATATTCCTTCTATCGTTTTGGGGGTTAATGAAAACATACTGGATCAAAAGGATGATATATTGTCTAACGCCTCCTGTACAACGAACTGTGTAGTGCCTTTGGTAAAAGTTTTGGATGAGCAATGGGGGATTGACACCGGTTTTCTTACCACTACTCATGCTTATACGGCGGATCAGAATCTTTTAGATGCTCCGCATAAAAAAGATATGCGCCGTGCCCGGGCAGCAGCCATAAACATTGTACCCACGTCTACGGGAGCGGCGAAAGCAGTAGGTCGGATCTTCCCAAAACTGAAAGGCAAGCTTGACGGTTCAGCCATGCGTATCCCGGTAGCTGATGGTTCGATCACAGAGCTTACGGTATTACTGAAAAAAGAAACCTCAACACAAGAGATCAATAATGCATTCGAAAAGGCATCCCAAAATGAACTGAAGGGTATTTTGGAATATTCGGAAGAACCTTTGGTATCCACAGACATTATAGGCAACACCCACTCTTCTGTTTTCGATGCTCAGCTCACCTCAGTAAACGGGGAACGCGGAAAGCTGGTAAAAGTGATCAGCTGGTACGATAATGAAACCGGCTATTCTTACCGCCTGGTTGATCTGGCAGAAAAGATGATGCAATAATTTCATTATGAATGTCCTTTTTTTAGATAAGGTACATGATGTTGTTCGACAAGAACTGGAAGCCTCTGGCTATGCCTGTGAGATGTGGAATGGAAAAACAAGGCTCACAGACATAGCCGGAAGCTACCATGGATTTATTGTGCGGTCGGGAGTACAGATAGATAAGCCTTTACTGGATGCCGCGGTTAATTTACGTTTTATCGGGCGGCAGGGAGCCGGACTCGAAAATATAGATGTACGGTACGCCCAAAAAAAAGGGGTTAACGTTTTTAATTCACCCGAAGGGAATCGTGATGCAGTAGGAGAACATGCATTAGGAATGCTGTTGTCGCTGATGAACCATCTTCCACGCGCCGACCGGCAAGTGAGAGAAGGTTTATGGATACGTGAAGAAAACCGGGGGGCAGAGATCAACGAAAAAACGATCGGCATTATCGGATACGGAAATATGGGATCTGCTTTTGCCGGAAAACTTTCCGGCTTTAATTGCCGGATCCTTGCTTATGACAAATATAAGAGCGGCTTTGGAAATCAGAATGTAACCGAAGCCGGGTATGAAGATATTTTCCGGGAAACCGACATATTAAGCCTTCATGTTCCCCTTACAGATGAAACATCCGGCCTTGTGGACCGGGCTTACCTTTCGGCCTTTCATAAGCCCATATGGCTGATCAACACCGCCCGCGGGCCAATAGTAAATACCGCAGACTTACTGCATGCACTGGACGAAAAAAGGCTCAAAGGAGCAGCTTTGGATGTGCTGGAATATGAAGAGCATTCTTTTAAAGGGCTCCGGTATGATGATCAACCGGAAACCTTCAAAAAACTAATGGAAAATAATAAGGTTATCTTGAGCCCACATATCGCCGGCTGGACTATAGAATCCAAATACAAGACAGGAAAAGTGCTGGCAGATAAAATATTAAAACTAAAAGGCTAACTATCAAAATAATCCTGTTCTGCCATCAATGCTTTTTTGTAGTCGCCGTATATCGTTTCGGGTTAAATTGTTCTGTGTTCTGTGTTCTTTGTTCTGTTTTGCTTTTTCTCTCAGTCTCTTCGTTCTCTTCGTCTCTTAAGTCGCTTAAGTCGCTCAGTTCACCCTCTCACCCTCTCATTATCAACTCAACGCATCAACGTATTAGGCCTACAACCTCCTACTATTGACTATTGACTATTGACTATCTACTATTTACTATTTACTATTTACTATTTACTACCTCCTACGCATCATTCCCTGCGCGCACCCCTAACCCCTAAAGGGGAAGCCAACCGCACACTGACTTACCCTTCCGGCAGTTCGCCTCCCCGCATTTAATCATCCTCCTGTGTGTCGAAAGCTTCAACATGGGTGTTCCATTGGCGGGGCGGGGCGGATTGGCATAAATTTCCGGACTTTATGGCCAACCACTATTTAAGGCTTTTATGACAGAACCACCAGTCATAGCAATCTTTGGAACCCCTGCGTTCTGCTGCGAGTTTCTCCGTACCGGCGGGCGGAATGATCACCCTGTCTTTGAGCAGTTCATTGTTGGGCCAGTTTTCAGGCAATGCCACTTTTTCTTTCTCATGAACCTGCAACGCTTTTAAGGCACGCAGCACTTCATCAACCTGCCGTCCTATCTCCTGTGGATAATAAATAGACAGGCGTATCTTCCCTTCCGGGTCAATGATAAATACGGCACGTACAGTGTTCGTTCCTTTTTCAGGGGCTATCATACCCATCTTTTTGGAAACCAAACCCATTTCATCGGCAATGATCGGAAAGGGAATTTCTACGCCCAATTTCTCTTTGATCCACTCTGTCCATTTTATATGAGAAAACACCTGATCCACGGATAACCCCAGCAATTCAGTGTTCAATTCATCGAACTGCTTTTTCCGGTTGGCAAAAGCAACAAACTCAGTAGTGCAAACCGGTGTAAAATCGCCGGGATGACTAAACAACACAAGCCATTTCCCTTTATAATCCTTTGGTAATTTCATGGGCCCGTGCGTGGTGTTAACTTCCATTTCAGGGAACATATCTCCCAATAATGGCATTCCTTTTTGTTCTTCCATAATTCTATTTTTTATTTTTAGTTCATAGCTGATTTTATAGGAATGAAAACAACGCCTGAATAATTTTTGTTCAAAAAAAAAAAAGAATGAGTCCGGTCTAAAATCACAAAGTTTATCATACCCACTGAAAATCAGCTTTGTCTCATCCCTAAAGGGTGGCTGATTATTCGCAGCTTCATCCTTTAGGTTCGGAGCTAAAAACCGTTGAGTCCGGTCAAAAAACACTAAATGTATCCCAGCCGCTAAAAATCAGCTTTACCCTATCCCTAAAGGGAGGCTGATTTTCAGCGGCTTCACCCTTTAGGGTTCGGGGTAAAAAGCCGGTGAAAATCAAATGTGACCTTTTTAGACCGGACTCACCGTTGAAAATCAAATTAAATACACATAAAGCTACATTAATGTACATCAATCTTTTATCAATCAAAATAAAAGATATCCCGGGAATGATCAAAAAGGATCAGGCATAAAAGAGGAAATGCTTATATTTGTATCAAAAAATACATTTTTATGGAAAATCAACTATATAATCTGACAACACTAAAGGAAATGATAGGCAATGATCCGGGCGAGATCCGGGAGATCATCGGAATGTTTGTTGAATCAGCCCCTTCAACGTTATCCGAAATGCAGGAAGCTTATGCAGCAAAAGACTATGAAAGCTTGGGGAATTTGGCACACCGGCTAAAAACAAATCTCCGGCTAATGAATATTGAAAGTCTTGAAACGCCTATCCTCATCATAGAAAAGAACAGTAAAGAGAAGCAAGACCTGGTCGAGCTCAGCACTATGATGGAGAAGCTCAACAAAATACTTCCGGCTGCCATCGAACAGATCCGGGAAAATGAACTCTCCTGATCTGAGGGAACAATCCCCGGCACCAAAGCGCGGGTATTCTTCCTTAATATGCTCTTTGGTCTTTCCCTTCCATATAATTAACAAAAGCATTGTTCACTACTTTGGTCCCTCCCGGAGTGGGATAATCCCCGGTAAAATACCAGTCGCCTTTATTGTCAGGACATGCCCGATGCAGTTCATCAATTCCCTGAAAGATCACTTGAATTTCAGCCCGGATATTTGCGGGTTTCAATATTTCCGCAATTTTCCGGGATATTTGTTTCGCAGAAAAAGGTTTATATATCTCTTTCACATGATTCAGGGCCTCCGTTTTTCCGTCATATTCCTGCTCTTTACATTTCCGGTAGACCTGATGAATGACATGATGCATATTTTTCTCTTTCAGCAAGGCGATAGCAGCACGAAAGGCAGCAAAATCATTAAGTTTAGCCATATCGATCCCATAGCAATCGGGATATCTTATCTGAGGGGCCGATGAAGCAACAATAATACGTGCCGGCTCCAGCCTGTCGAGGATACGCAGGATACTTTCTTTAAGGGTTGTCCCTCTTACGATAGAATCGTCCAAAACTACCAGCGTATCATTTTTCTCAACCACTCCATAGGTTATATCATAAACATGAGTCACAAGGTCATCACGTTGATTATCCCGGGTGATAAAGGTTCTCAGTTTGGCATCTTTCACAGCTACCTGTTCTATGCGTGGTCGCAAAGCCAGGATTTCCCGCAAGGTTTCCTTCGTTTGCGTTTGCTTCAGGCTTTTGATCTTTTCCTCCTTTACTTTATCGCAAAAATTATGTAACTCTTCCACAAGTCCATTAAACGCCACAGATGCCGTATTAGGGATATATGAAAAAACCGTATGCGCCAGGTTATGATTAATTTCCTCTAATATAGCCGGGGCTAAGGCTTTCCCCAGCATTTTCCGTTCCCGATATATTTCGAGATCGGTCCCGCGGGAAAAATATATACGCTCAAAAGCACAGGATGTTTTTGTACGGACCTCTGTAAAGGGCTCATGTATTAATGTTCCGTCTTGTTTTATTATCAGCACATGGCCGGGTTTGACTTCATGGATCATATCTGCAGGCACATCAAAAGCTGTTTGAATAGCAGGGCGTTCTGAGGTAGCTACCACGATCTCATTATCCTTATAAAAGTATGCCGGCCGGATCCCGGAAGGATCACGCATAACAAATGCATCGCCGTGCCCGATAATCCCCGAAATGGCATACCCTCCATCCCAGTGTTTTGCAGAACGGCTGATAATTTTTAACAAGTCAATATTTTTGGCTATCAAACCGGAAATTTCCTTCTTCGAATACCCTTCTACTTTATAATGCTCGTATAAACTTTCATTCTCCCGGTCTAAAAAATGCCCGATCTTTTCCAACACGGTGATCGTATCGGTAGTTTCCACCGGATGTTGTCCTATGTCAACTAACTTATCAAACAGTTCATTCACATTGGTCAGATTAAAGTTTCCGGCCAATACCAGATTCCTTGTAAGCCAGTTATTCCGGCGTATCAACGGATGCACATTGCTGAGTTCATTACGCCCAAAAGTTCCATATCTCAGGTGTCCTAACAGTACTTCCCCGGTATAGGGAACATGATGTTTCAGCCAGTCGATATCACGCAACCGACCCTGCTCCCCCCCGGTTAATATATTAATCTCATGAAATATATGCCCAAAAATATCTTTGATCGGATTGGCATCTGTAGAGCGATACCGGTCTACATATTTACGGCCCGGTGGCACTCCAAGTTTAAGCGCTGCCATCCCGGCTCCGTCCTGTCCGCGGTTATGTTGTTTCTCCATTAGTAAATACAGCTTATTCAAGCCATACAGGCTGCTGCCGTATTTGCTCAGATAATACTCCTGGGGCCGTAATAATCGCAAAAAAGCAATCCCGCATTCATGTTGTATCGCATCACTCATAATAATATTCCTTTGAAAAGGCAAAAATAATTCTTTTTCATTAGTAGCTGCTTATATTTCTGTTTCCATAACGATCATGTGAAATACCCATGCCAAAGCTTTTAATACACAGACGGATGATTAAATGCGATGATGCGTTGATGCGTTGATGCGTTGATGCGTTGATGCGTTGATGCGATGATGCGATGATGCGTTGATGCGTTGATGCGTTGATGCGTTGATGCGATGATGCGTTGATGCGTTGATGCGTTGATGCGTTGATGCGTTGATGCGTTGATGCGTTGATGCGTTGATGCGAGAGGGCGACCTGAGCGAACGAAGCGACTTAAGAGACAAAGAGAACTGAGAGACTGAGAGACTGAGAGACAAAGCGAACAAAGAGAATTAAGCTAAAATCGGTAACCGATTCAACGGATCAACGATTCAACAATAAAGCCTAGAAAATTGCTTTCGCACAGATCAAAAGCAAAAAATAGAAAACTTTAAACATATGAACCACCCATGTCGAAGCTTTCGAC
>JAWOBQ010000057.1:0-12612 GCA_046484255.1 Bacteroidales bacterium
AGCGGCTTCACCCTTTAGGGTTTGGGGCAAAAAGAAGCTGAAAATCAAATATGACCTTTTTAAACCGGACTCAATCATTTGGCAGCGCAAACGCTTTGATTTCAAACACTTCGCAAGCCCCCGATCAATACGGGACAGGCTTCAAACCAAAACATTATGAATAAACCCTGCCTTAAGGAACAGAATCAAACGATTATGAGGGATAAAAAGACCAAAATCATTATTTATTATACCACTCCACTTCACCCTTTTCATTGATCACAACACCCCAGTTCACAGAGACCAGGCGGTCGTTTTTAAAATAAAAATCAATAAGAGCATCATCAAAAGAGACCCGTTTCTCTTCCCACATTTCATTTTCGATATTCATCTGACTGAAGTTATTGGCTTTCATCAAATCAATGATCTCCTTTTCTGTAGCTTCAAAGATTTTTTTCCCATAAAGCGTCACGTCGGGATTATCAATTTCACATGCACTAAGTCTGGCCGTTTCATCCCCTTCAAAGAATAACGAAAGCCCCATATCATTATAATCCCATAGCAGGACATTAAAGGCTTCTACTTCTTCCTCCATAATTTCTGTGGAATCCGGGTCACCAAGTTTCGACAGGACTTGCTGATCGGTAGCTGAGAAATCAAGTTCGCCAAATCCTATTTTAGGCTTGATTTCCAAGGTGATCTTTTTCATTGTTTTATGATTATTAAATTATATAATTCGGGTGATTATTAATGAAGTAAATATATAACAATTTTCATCAAAAAGCAAGGGATTAAGGCAATGGGGAATCGGGTTCTTTAGCCATCTGATTATAAACGATTTTATCCAACAACCGGGGAGCAAACTTACTGAGCAAGTATGCTATTTTCCCTTCTGAAGTAAGCACGATCATTCGTTTTCGTTTAGCAACAGCACGGTAAATATGTCGGGCTACTTCTTCCGCAGACATCATACTGCTTTCATTTCTGGGAGTATTTCCCTGAGGTTTTCCATTTTCGGTGAGTGCTGTTTTACGGATATTGGATGCCGTAAATCCGGGGCAGGCCAAAAGCACGTGCAGCCCTTTCTTCCGTGTCTCCAGGCGTATCACATCCAAAAATCCATGGATAGCGGCTTTGCTGGCTGTATAGCCGGTACGGGCCGGCAATCCCTTAAACCCGGCCACAGAAGAAACGCCTACTAACGAGCCTTTGCTCTCCAGCAACCAGGGAAAAGCATATTTCGTGCAATATACCGTGCCCCAAAAGTTCACATCCATCAATCGCCGGATCACCTCTAACTCCAGATCTTCAAAAAGAGCACGCATCGATATGCCCGCATTGTTGATCAGGATATCAATGCGACCATATCGTTCTGCGGTTACCCTGATTAACTCCCGGCAGTCAGCTTCTTTGCTGACATCCGTTTGCTGATACAATACCTCATGCTTCCGGCTGCGCATATCCGCTGCCAAAGATTCCAGCTTTTCCCGGTTCCGGGCGGCAATAACTACCCTGCTTCCTTTGCATGCATACTCCCATGCCAGGGCCTTCCCTATCCCCGACGATGCGCCGGTGATCACCACTACCTTGTCCATCATACCTTTATAACTTTATCAAACTTTTTTTGCTCTGAGGTTTTCTGATCTTATTCCGCAAAGCAATTATAAAGCAAATATATCAATTGAGAGATTATTAACATAAAAAAATATTATATGCCATGCAAAAAATGTAAATATATGGCTTTTCGAAACTGCAAACCAAAATGTTGTGTTTTTTAGTGATTTTTTCTTAAAAAACCCTTGGAGGATTAAAAAAACGTTCCTATATTTGCAACCGCATTTGAGAAAGTAATAACGTTCATTATAAATGCTGATTCTGTAGCTCAGTTGGTAGAGCATCTGCCTTTTAAGCAGAGGGTCCCGAGTTCGAGCCTCGGCAGAATCACTTGTAAAAAGCCCTTGCAAAGTATAAAATTTGTAAGGGCTTTTTTTGTGGTAATTGATGCTATTGGAAGCAGGATAATGGAGACTCTTTTTCTTATCTTTAATCCTAATCCTAATCCTAATCCCCGGCCTGAAGGCCGGGGCAATTGAGGCCGGGGCAATTGAGGCCGGGGCAATTGAAACCGGGGCAATTGAGGCCGGGGCAATTGAAACCGGGGCAATTAAGGCCGGAGCAATTAAGGCCGGGCAATTGAAACCGGGCAATTGAGACCGGGGCAGTTGTTTTATTATTTCATCCTGGCAGTTCATATTCCCTTTTGAATAATTACCTGTAAAATCAATCGCATCTATGAGTCCGGTCTAAAAAATGCCTGTCTATAAAGTCGAGTGTTTGATTCATAATGTTTGAGATCAAGGCTTGCCCCGTTCTATCGGGCGTTTACCCCGTTTCTATCGGGCGTGCGAACCGAACGAAGTGAGCTCTTGAACACCTTTAAAAATAATTAAGAGTCCGGTCTAAAAACACTAAATTTATCACAGCCGCTGAAAATCAGCTTTCCCCCCAACCCTAAAGGGGGGCTGATTTTCAGCGGGTGTAATAAGTTTTTAGACCAGACTCATCGAATCCATCAAAATTGTCTTATTTTTGTTTATGATAATAGAGTCCGGTCTAAAAACACTAAATGTATCACAGCCGCTAAAAATCAGCTTTCCCCCAACCCTAAAGGGAGGCTGATTTTCAGCAGCTTCACCCTTTAGGGTTCGGGGTAAAAAGCCGGTGAAAATCAAATGTGACCTTTTTAGACCGGACTCATAATACAATAACACAACGAGTAAATAAAATTACAGTTTATGAAAAAGAAAAAAATCACTACAACCGGAGGAGCCCCGCTGGTAAACAATCAAAATTCCTTAACGGCCGGCAAACGGGGGCCGGTATTAATGCAGGATTATCAGTTATTAGAAAAACTGGCTCATCAAAATCGTGAACGTATCCCGGAACGCGTTGTTCATGCCAAAGGTTGGGGTGCACAAGGGACATTTACAGTTACCGGGGACATAACCCAATATTCCTGCGCCGATATTTTTAGTAAAATCGGCAAACAAACCCCGATGTTAGCCCGTTTTTCAACCGTGGCCGGTGAGGCCGGTGCTGCTGATGCTGAGCGCGATGTGCGGGGCTTTGCGCTTAAATTCTACACTCAGGAAGGGAACTGGGATATGGTTGGCAACAATACGCCTGTATTTTTTGTTCGTGATGGTTATAAGTTTCCTGATTTTATTCATACGCAAAAACGTCATCCGAAAACGAATCTGCGTTCAAATACGGCCAAGTGGGATTTTTGGTCTAAAACACCCGAGAGCCTTCATCAGGTAACCATTCTGATGTCGGATCGTGGTATTCCGCTTACCCCTATGCACATGAACGGCTATGGTTCGCATACATACAGCTTCTGGAACAACGATGGTGATCGGTTTTGGGTAAAATTCCATTTTAAAACCCGGCAAGGCCATAAACATTTAACCAATGAAGAAGCAGCCAAAGCGATTGGAGAATCCCGGGAGACATACCAGGAAGCATTATACAATGCAATTGAACAAGGGGATTATCCCAAATGGAATTTTTATATCCAGATAATGCCGGAAAAAGAAGCCGAAAAAATGCCTTTTAACCCGTTTGATATCACGAAAGTTTGGCCTCACGGCGATTATCCGCTTATCAAAGCAGGAGAGTTTGAACTCAACAAAAACCCGGATAATTATTTCCAAATGATTGAAAATGCCGCCTTCTCTCCTTCCAATGTGGTGCCGGGGATCGGATTTTCTCCGGATAAGATGCTACAGGCCCGTATCTTTTCTTATGCTGATGCTCATCGTTACCGTTTGGGAACACATTATGAAAGCCTGCCGCCAAACAGACCGGTAAATGAGGTTAACCATTATCACAAAGACGGGAAAATGCGGTTTACGGATAATTTTAAGGATAATCCGGATGCGTATTATGAACCCAATTCCTTTGACGGAGCTGTAGAAGACCCCTCGAAAGCCGAACCGCCTTTAAAAATTGATGGTGATGCAGACCGGTATACTAATGAAGATGAGGATGATTTCACACAGGCCGGTAATTTGTTCCGGTTGTTTGATGACAACCAAAAGCAGCGTTTGTTTGATACTATTGCAGGAGAAATGGACGCTGTGCCCACGGAAATTATCGAAAAACAACTGAAACTTTTTGATAAAGCCGATAAAGAATATGGCGCCGGTGTCCGGAAAGCTTTGGGAATGTGATCCTGAATGGATTATGATCTTTTAACCAGCTTATGGGTCCATTGCCTTCCCTGTTTGTCGGTAATGACCATAAAATACATGCCCTCTTTCAAGCCGCGAAGGTCTATGGAAAGCAAACGCTCAGCGGTAATTACGGATTTAACATTTTGACCGGTAATGCTATATAGCTCAATGGTAAATTTATTGGCAGGCAGTGTACTTAGGTCCACATAGACATTTTCATTTGCCGGATTAGGATAAACCCGGGGTTGTATATCTGCCGGAGTTTCTGAAATACCACTTGGCGAGGTAATACTCAGGGAGGAGGTTTTTATATCCAGGGTATCGTTGGAAACAGAGTCTACCATATAATAGAATAGCTGGTAATTCCCTGCACTTAACATCCCGATATTGGTGGTATCGGTGGAATGGCATATTGCGGTGGCAATTCCTGAGACATACCCGGCACGGATCCTTACCGTATCGCTGCCTTTATCAATTGCAGCCCCGCTCATATAACAGGGGGATGAGGGAAAATACGTATATGCAATGACATCTACAGAATCCTGGGTAGTAGCATTTACCGGCAATATATTTATACTATCAATACAGGCAGGATTTAAGGACTCCTGAACATAAAAGCTAACCGTGGCACTATCCAAAAGTGCTGAAGTAGCAGAATCCCGTATGCGGTATTTCAGGGTGTACGTGCCGGTATCAAGTTTGCCGATGACCGTTGTGTCTGTATTGTTGCAAGTTGCTGGTAATGAACCTTCAACATGATAGGCATCTACATATACAGAATCACTGCCAAGCGTTATCGAAGTGTTGGACATATTACAAACGGACTTGTCGAAACTGGTATGGCCAACCACTTTAACCGTATCATCGTCAAACGGATTGGAAGGAAGTATCCTCAGACTGTCAATATCAGCAGAAACACCTCCGGTATCCTGTACCGTAAAATTCAGGTTTTTCGTAACCATCGTATCCCCGCTATGGCAACTAATCTTACTGAATTCCAGTGTATAAGATCCGGCATCCAGTTGTCCTATTTGTATTTGATCGGTTGTTTCGCACATCGTCGGATTTGCAAATGGACTACAGGGCTCATACGTACCACTCGCTTGTATTTGATTATTGGCTGTATCAATAGTAACATTTTCACCAACAAGGGCACAAGGACTATTGTTATTACAATGCTTGACCTCCAAATAGATTATGTCTGAAATAGTGGCGTTTTGCGGTATGGTTTTTTCATATGGAACACATTGCGCATTTAAACTTACACTAAAAAATAACAGTAAGAGGAAAGATAAAATCTTGATTAATTGTGGTTTCATAACTATCTGGTTTTTATGAACAGTGGATAATAAATATGTCGTTAACATGTGTGGTACAAATATATAAAATATCAATGCATTTATCAAGAATAAATTCAATTTTTGGTCCATAAAATTTAGACTGGATGCATTTTACTTTATGATCTCAAACCGGTTTTTCGCATCCTCCAAAGATGTTGCATTAAAATGCCACCATTCGGTCCTGCCAACGGTAAATCCGGCGGCATGCATAATGCCGGTCAGCAATTCTCTGTTACCGGCTTGTTCTTGCGTTAATTTTCCTTTTTCGAGAAATTTTTGCGTATATCGCGGAAACGATAGTTTGCCAAAATGGTCGTAGGAGGTGCCCATATCCAGTGCGGCTCCCTGTTCGTCGGCAATGGTCAGGTCAACCGCCATACCGTAATTATGGATTGACCCTTTTCCGGGCGGGGCTACATACCAAAACTTCTGATGCCCGGGAACATCAATGGAATCCCACATCACTTGCTGAACAGAGAGCGGACGTGCAGCATCATAAATAATAAACGTATGCCCGGGGAGTTTCTCTTGCAGAAGTTCATAAGCCTTCTTAAGCTTTTCGATACACTCCGGCTGTAAATAAGCTTCTGTCAGCTCGCCATAAACATCAAAACCCAGAAAATTATCGTCTGTGCTATACTTTAACTCCACAATTAGCCCGGAAATATGATGCTTAACATTCTGCAATTTCATTTCCGCTAATTCTTGTGTTATTTTCGAATGAAGTACCGGTTCTTGTTCCGTTTCCGCTGCTTGCTTTTCCCTGCTTTCCTTTTCCATGGCTTGCTTTGTTTTCTTTGTTTTTTGTTTCTGTTGATCGGGAATAGTGTCCTGCCGGCATGAAGACATCAGCCAGAATCCGGACAAAACCACCATATATATCAAAAACCGGATCATACTGTTATAATTTCCGAAAGCCTTCCCTGTCAAAGAGATTTTAGAAAAATCTATTTTCAGAAAAACGAAACTTAATTGGTCAAAAATAAATAAAATACAGTTATTGGCATAATCTCCGGTTCACATCTCTTCTTCCCCTGCATAAAATACACTCGCTGGCTTTATGTTTTACCGGTACCTTCACTGATAATTTTGTTTCTGCTCATCCCATGGATTCCCTTAAGGTGAACCGGCGATCAGCATATTATTTTCACGGTTGTGTTAAAAACTTTGTTTTAACAGCCGTTACGTATATGAATAAATATAATTTTGCATGGCGGAGTCCGGTCTAAAAAGGGCACATTTGATTTTCAGCAGGTGTAATGAATCTTGTGTATTTAGACCAGACTCATGGCTTAATAAACAAAAATAATCGGGTATGGGATCAGGGCTGAAGCACCGTATACAGACACTAATAAAACATAACCTGAGTTTACTGGCTTTCGGTTTTCTGTTATCATTTTTTTCCAGTTTTGGACAGACCTTCTTATTATCATTGTATGTACCTTCCATTGAAGAGCTTTTAAATATCAGCAACACGGAATTCGGGGCCATTTATGCGGTGGCCACTATCGGCAGTGCGTTAACCCTGCCCTGGATAGGCGGTTATTTTGACAAGATGGATCCCGGCAGATATACGCTAATGGTTATAAGCGGTTTATTTATAGCATTGTTACTGCTGTCGTTTTCTTATCATATCCTTATGGTAGTTGTTGCCTTTTATGGGTTACGGCTTTTCGGGCAGGGCCTGTTGTCGCACACTTCGGTATCCTCCATGGCCCGTTACTTCAATGTAAACCGGGGCAAAGCTATTGGCACAGCCAGTTTGGGGCACCCTGCCGGTGAAGCCCTCTTGCCCATACTTATTACTTTAACTATCACTGCATTGGGCTGGAGAGGGGCCTTGCAAATATCAGCTCTGGCCTGCGCAGTGATCGTAGCCCCCCTGGCATTATTGCTGCTGCATCGCTCAAGACAGCGGCTGCTGGAATATAAAAAGGAAAGACAAAATAATAATTTGGCTCCTAAAACGGTAAAGATTCTCCAGATCATCCGGGAAAGAAGATTCTGGATTATCACCCCCATTATTTTTATCGTCGGATTTACCAATACCGCTATTTTCTTCTTTCAGCTCAAACTGGGTGAAGCCAGAGGCTGGAGCCCGGAGTGGGTGGCCGGCTCTATATCGGCTTTTGCCATAGCCGGAGCCGTAGCTGTTGCTTCTGCCGGAACATTTATCGACCGGTATACGGCCAAACGCCTGTTTCCGTTTCATATGTCTTTCTATATCCTGGGGATCCTTGCCCTTATATTGTTTGACCATCGCCTGGTGTATCCAATAGCATTAACCCTCATCGGACTGGGACAAGGAGCAGGAAGAACGATTAAAGATGCATTGCTGGCTGAAATTTACGGAGTGGAGATCATCGGGCAAATCCGTAGTATTTTTATCATGGTTATGGTCATTAGTACAGCTATCGGGCCCATTGTATTCGGAATATTCCTGGATATGAATATCTCATACGCTGCCATATTCACCGGCGTACTCATTGCTATTGTGCTTACCGTCATTAACGGCCTGAGAAAAATCTGAGCTGCATCAACAGATCCATGGGTTTTTTATAAACTTCTTACCACAAAATCATCCATGCATAAATTTGCGAATAAAAGATATTTTTAAAAAACGTTGCAACAGCTCGTAAGGGGATCTCTCACTGCACAAACCTCCGCTATCGCACCGGTTTGCTTGTTTGAGATGACATGGGTTTTCATAAAAGAAAGGGAAAAATGAAAAAACGCTGTCATCCAATATTCATATATTTGCATAGCGAAAAAAACGAAAGCGGGCAGAAATAATGAACACTGAAGAAGCTAAGCAAAACATCCTGAATGAGATCGCTAAAACGGAAGAGCGAATCAGGGACTATCAGGAGTTAACCCGTCCGGTTGAGCCTGATGTAGCTATTGGGCGGCTTTCCAGAATGGATGCCATTAACAATAAAAGTGTGAATGAGGAAGCCTTGCGCAAGGCTCAAAATCGCCTTCAAAACCTCAAGCGTGTATTATCCACGTATGGTACGGATGAATTTGGCCGTTGTCTGAAATGTAAAAAACTAATCCCATTGGGAAGAATTCTTTTTCGCCCCGAAAGCCTTTACTGTGTAAATTGCGCTAAATGAACTCCTTATGAATTGCTTGCTCTGTGATACACCTTCACGGTTTTTTGCGCAACAACATAACGGGCTGTATTATGCCTGCCCCAATTGCAAAGGGATCTTTATGAGCCCTGATGATTTCCCCAAAAAAGCCATGGAAAAAGCCCGGTATGAAGAGCATAATAATGATGTATACGACCCGCGCTATCAAAAGTTTGTCAGCCCTGTTGTGAATGCTGTGTTAAGGGATTTTTCCGCCCGGCACCACGGGCTGGATTTTGGGGCCGGAACAGGACCGGTGATCAGTAAAATGCTTAAAGAAAAAAACTATCAGATTCAGCAATACGACCCGTTCTTCTGGCCCGCTACCCAAGCCCTTGAAAACACATACGATTATATCGTGTGCTGCGAAGTGATCGAACATTTCCAGCAACCGAAAAAAGAATTTGAATTCTTAAGAAAGCTGTTAAAAGAAAACGGAAAACTCTATTGCATGACAACAATCTATCATCCCGGAATTGACTTCAAAACATGGTTTTATAAAAACGACCCTACCCATGTGTTTTTCTATCAGAAGGAAACTTTACAATTCATTTCATATAAACTGCAACTTTTCAGCGATGTTCAGATTATCAGGAATTTAATTGTGTATAAGTAGCGGGCTCAATAATTAATAACAGGCCGTCAACAGGCAGCCTGTTTATTTATTGTGTTACTTTATTGCCGTTGTATAAATATAAAGCAATTTTTTCCAGTAAAGCTTTTTTACGTATAGGCTTGGTAATCAAGTCGTTGCAGCCAACCTCCAATACCCTTTGCTTCTCATTCTCCATAACATAAGCCGTTTGCGCTATAATCGGCAAGCTATTTCGTATTTCCCGGATTTTGCGCGTTGCCTCATATCCATTCATGACAGGCAAGCGAATATCCATCAGTACCAGATCAATATTTCCATATTTCTTCACCATATCCACAGCTTTCTCTCCATTCATGGCCCATAACACTTCGGCACGTGTCTTGCGAAGGATCCTGTCAAGCAACATATGGTTAACCTGTATGTCTTCAACAATTAAAATACGCTTTCCATACCAATGGTATCGTAAACGTTCTATTCTTTGTTGTTCCCGGATCTCTTGCTCTTTATTTATACACATTGCTTTCTGTTTATGGTATAATTGCTTCATTCAAAATTTATACCATCTTATAAAATGACAGTTAACGCTTTGATATTGCATGGCTAAGATTTCCACTTCAGGGGCTAAATTTTCTCAGAATGGGAAAATTTATCCAATTTTGAGCCGGCATATAGGCAGGATCCGCTGGATTGTATTTCAATGATGAGTCCGGTCTAAAAAGTGTTTGTCCATAATGTCCGTTTCTTCGTTATGCGCCTATTTGAAATAAACATTCACGCAGGTAAACGCCACGATTTTAAACACTTCGCATGCTCCCGGCATATACGGGGCAAGCTCATGCTAAATACGGGCTAAACCTTGATCCCGAACATTATGGATCAAACACTCGACTTTATTGACAGACGCTAAAAAGCTCACATTTGATTTTCAGCGGTTTACCCCGAACCCTAAAGGGTGAAGCCGCTGAAAATCAGCTATCCTTTAGGGATGGGGTAAAGCTGATCTTTAACGGCTGTAATAAATTTAGTGTTTTTATACCGGAGTCAATGATCCCTTTCCTAAAAACTCAATTTAATAAATTGATCAGGGATCACTTAGATACAGAGTCATTTTCATACAAAAGGGGAACCCTTATCGTAATAAAGTAACATCTCCCTTAATGGTCTGTTGTTTCTGATTATCCTGGCTGATATACTTTTTAAATGAGATCACATAAAAATACGTTCCCTCGGCACATTTATCCCCTTTCGTTGTGGTTCCATCCCATCCTTTTTGCATATTTGTGGTTCGAAAGACTTCATTCCCCCAGCGGTTATAGATCACCATTTCAAACTCCAGAATATTTGTAGTTTTTGGCCGGAAACGGTCATTCACGCCATCATCATTTGGTGTAAAGACATTTGGAATTTCAAACTCAGGTTCACAGTGAAACAATTCAATAGTGTCGGAATTTACGCAAGCACCGCGATTCACGCGCACCCAGTATTTTCCGGTTTTAGTGGCTATAATCTCATTATTCATGGCTCCGGTATTCCACAGGTAGCTGTCATAGCCCGGAGGCACGTGCAATGATGTTGATTCATAGAGACAAAGTTCTCTGTCATCGCCCAGGTCTGCCTCCGGCATCGTATGTTTATGCACGATCACAGTATCTGTTTCACTCCAGCAGCTATCCTTGTCTTGTACGGCCAGTTCAAAAGTATCTTGCTCCCATACCCAGCGTTTCGGCTGGCTATAGCCGTCTTGCCAGTCAACCCGGATAAACTGCTTGCCGGCTTTCAACAACAGGGTATCGCCTTCACAAAATGCCGTATCATTCAATGGAACTTCCACAGGCGGTGGCTGATCGATAAATGCACTATCATAACTTACACAAAGGTTATTGGCAGTAACTTTCACCTTATGCCAGCCCGGCAATAGATCCTGTGCATATTGCGTAGTATCCCCCGATTCCCAGAAATAATCATACGTGGCTGTACTATCCGGAACCACAATATTTGCATAGCCATCACTACCTTCATAGCAAGTGGTTTCCTGGGTTATAAAGTCGATATCCAAAAGGCAATCCAGATACGTAGAGTCTTCCACCACACATCCATCAGCATAGCTTACCGTAATATAGTACCAGCCGGAAGAATCAACCACGATGGAATCCGCCGTGCTGCCGGTAGACCATTGATACTGTGTAGATGGCGTGCCGTTAAAGTTATCGGTATACAAAGTAGTATCCCCTCCAAGCTGAAAATATGAAGTATCAGGCAACCCATAAACATATTGCGGGCTGTTGCCAAAAATCCAGTTCGTATTATTGCTGATATCGGAACTGTAAGCTCCCGCATAAAATGTTGCCGAACCGGTGGCCCGGATATCCCGCATGTTGAGAAAATCGCCGGCCACTATCCCGCTGTTTTTTTCTACCCTGGCCTGATTGCCCTTTTGTGTGGATTTGAGGTTTATATAAAAGCAGTTATTTCCTTTTATTTGCCAATGCTCTTGTATGCTTTGTGTTTTCGAATGATCCAAAGCGTAAGTATTGCCCGGGGTAAATATCAGGCTGTCGGATACGGAACGGCCTTCGATCACTGCATCTCCATCCATTGTTAAACGGTGAAATTCACCCTCCACATTATGTTGTTCTAATAATGAATGATATCCGGTCTTCCTAAAGGTCACATTATGATAAGATTGCGTACCCCCGTTTTTTAGCTTCATCTGCAACATTTGGTTGGGGGTATTATTTGTCAGATGAATATGAGAGTATCCGGCATCCAGATTAAGGTTTGTCCCATCCATCTCCCACGTATTCCGGATATAAATATCGGAAGTATCCAAAATCAGGGTCCTCGGGTTATCAAAAAATGACTCGAAAAAATCGCTTTTTATTGTATGCCCCTGTGTGTTTAAGGTTCCGTTTTTAAACACGATATGGTTACCGGCTTGCAGTTTATTCAAAAGACGCCACCCCCCTCCTGCCTGTGCAAAGTATACATTGTTGGCAAATGCATGAGCGGCGGTTTGAATCGTATTTCCCATAGTATCAGACATAAAATGCACTGTATTCAGGATAATATTTAACTTTAGACCGTTATTATTAATAACCCTTATCCCATTGCTTACAAAAATCTCTTTTAATTCTTCTAAGTCGTAATTATGATCGTTATTACCGAATACAGCAAAACTTTTATCTAAATTATCATCTATTTCTTTTAAAAATTGATTCAAATTAACCATATATTCTTTTTTATTTATATAATCACCGGTAAAAACAATGAGATCATATTCTAAATTATTTACTATTTTTAGTAATTTGTCCTGATATTTTTTATCAAAG
>JAWOBQ010000051.1:0-6578 GCA_046484255.1 Bacteroidales bacterium
AAGTTCGTCGGTGTCCCAGGTGACGGTGGCTTGAGTGGTGTAGATATCCTGAGAGCTGATATTGGAGAACTCGGGAGGGGTGGAGTCTGAAGAGACTGAGAGAAAAAGCAAGCACCGAACAAGGAACAAGGAACAAGGAACAAGGAACAAAAAATTTAAACATATGAACTTACCGGTAATACAAGAAGCAAACCTGCGGGGCAAGATCGTTTTGGTGCGGGTTGATCACAATGTTGTAAAGAAAGGGATGATCCATGATCCCTACCGGATTGATGCAACTATTGGGACATTATACCATATAAATGCCAGGGGCGGGAAAATTATTCTGATGACCCATGTTGGCCGGCCCAAAAATAAGAAGACCGGAGCTATTGAAATAGATGATGATACGGCTGTAGATTCAATCGTTGAATATCTTGAAAACAAGTTGCATATTACCTTAAAGGTCCCTGATTTTGAGGCTCAAGGGGAGGAAGGATACCGCAGTGTTGAAACTTCTGTGAATCATTTGATCCGGGATCTCAGGGAAAGCCGGATTGATGGCATTTATATGCCTAATACCCGCTGGTTTCATGGAGAGGAAAGCAAAGGTAAGCCGGCCGACCGCTTTGCATATCAACTTGCCGGGCTGGCCGATATTTTTGTGAATGATGCTTTTGGGTCATGGCAGCCTCATGCTTCTACAGTGGGCGTTAGTAAATATATGCCTTCGTATGCTGGATACTTGATGCAGAAGGAAATAGAAAATCTCAACCGTATTTATAACGCGGATAAGCCATTTGTTGCTGTGGTTGCCGGTGCAAAATTTGATACGAAAATCGACCCGCTGTATGCACTGATGGAAAAGGCAGACTATCTGGTATTGGGAGGAGTTATATATAATGCATACATATGTGCAAAGTACGGGGTATCCATTAAAGGGGTAAGTGATGAGGATTTGCGGCTGGCGAAAAAGTTTGTGGAGTATGTATCCAAACATGATGGAAAGCTTGTTGAATTACCGTATATTATAGAATCGGATACTATAGAAAGTAAAACTGAAGGAAAATTCAGGCTGCGGAATATTCATGAGTTGCAGGAAGGGGATAAACTGAATTATGTGCTTGATGTGTCTGCTTCATCATTTGAAGATCAAAAAGTTAAACAGATATTTCATGATGCCAGAACTATTTTTGTAAATGCTGTAATGGGGTTTACCCCTCATTTTAATGAAGGCACTATAGCTCTGGATCAATTGATTGATGAAAACCAGGAAGCATCAAAGCTATATGGCGGAGGGGATACTATGCAAGAATTAAAACGGTTGTTGCCCGGATTATACATTATGGCACTGGACCATCCTAAATATTATATCTTTACCGGAGGAGGTGCGGTGCTTAAAGCTATAGAACATGGTACGACAGAAGGCCTGGAGCCGGTGAAGGCTTTGATGGATAAAAGTTAGCCGATCGTATTCGTATTTGGGTTTTTGTCTTGCTTTGTGCCGGGTTCGCCTGGGATATGTTTTTCTTTGATGGTTTGCTCGATGATCTTCGGATAATAAGTGTGTTCCAGTTGTTGTATCTTTTTTTCCAGGCTTTGCGGGCTGTCTGTATCCTCTACCGGGCATTTTGCCTGAAAAATGATTTGCCCCTGATCATAATATTCATTGACGTAATGAATGGTAATTCCCGACTCCTGCTCTTTATTTTCAATAACTGCATTGTGCACATTCCGGCCATACATACCTTTACCACCATATTTAGGAAGTAAGGCCGGATGAATATTGATGATGCGGTATTTAAATTCTCTTGTAAGCAGATCCGGTACCAGCATCATAAATCCGGCAAGTACAATAAAAGCAACCTGATGTTGCTTTAGGATCTCCAATATTTTTTCCGGGTGATGGCGGAAGTCGTCGGATGGAATATGTTTAGCCATAACTTTATATTGCTGTGCCCGGTTTAGAACATTCGCCCCGGCCCGGTTTGAAATAACCAGCACCGGCTTTGCTAAATTGCTGTCTTTAAAGTAATTAATAATGGCTTCTGCATTGGTCCCATTCCCTGAGGCAAATATGGCAAAATGAATCATTACTTGTTTTTGGCGCCAAAGATATAAGAAAAACAATAATTAGAGTCTGTCTGTAAAGTCGAGTGTTTGGTTCAGAATGTTCGAGATCAAGGCTTGCACCGTTTTTATCGGGTGTTTACCCCGTTTTTTTTTTATCGGGGCGTGCGAAAATTTTAAACCGCAGTATACCAGGGTATATGAGGATTTAAAATTTGAGCAACAACGAAGATATCGGACATTATGGACAAACACTAATTATTGCGGCAAAAATAACCCCAAAGGTTTGCTCCGGGTCGAAATAATGAGAAAATAGTGAAAACCGGGCTGATTCCTGCTTGAAATTGTTGCATTTATAGGCTGTAATTTGTATCTTTGAGGCATTATAATCAGGGAGGAGGCCGGTCTAAAAACACTAAATGTATCACAGCCGCTAAAAATCAGCTTTACCCCATCCCTAAAGGGAGGCTGATTTTCAGTGGCTTCACCCTTTAGGGTTCGGGGGAAAAAGCTGCTGAAAATCAAATGTGCCTTTTTAGACCGGACTCAGGGAAGGAAACTGAACGGATGTAAATGATAAAGGCTTGTGCGATAGTCTTTTTGCTCAATTGTAAGGGATTAACTTACAAGGATTATATCAATTCAGTATAAAAGAAAACATTTTTTTCTTGTTTTTGAATTTTTTAATTTATTTCTTTGCACACCTGTTTAACCAAAATAATATAACAATGTCTGATATTTCAACAAGAGTAAATGCGATCATCGTCGATAAACTTGGCGTTGATGAGAGTGAAGTTACCGAGGAAGCTAGCTTCACCAATGATTTAGGAGCAGATTCGCTGGATACGGTAGAACTGATCATGGAGTTTGAAAAAGAATTTAATATTGCTATTCCCGATGATCAGGCAGAGAAGATCGGAACTGTGGGAGAAGCGATTAACTACATTAAAGAGAATTCAAAATAAGTAAACGAACCAAAATCTATGGAATTAAAGCGCGTAGTTGTTACAGGATTAGGGACGATCTCTCCATTGGGCAGTAATCTTCCTGATACCTGGAAAGCGATGCAGGCAGGGGAAAGTGGAGCAGCTCCAATTACCCGTTTTGATGCAAGCAAGTTCAAGACAAAATTCGCTTGTGAGGTTAAGGATTACGATGCCAAAGCATATTTTGACCGTAAGGAACTTCGCAAGTTGGATTTGTATTCACAGTTTGCTTTAATTAGTGCAGATGAAGCAATTGCGCATTCAGGGCTTGATTTTGACGTAACAGATACTGATCGGGTTGGTGTTATATGGGGTTCCGGGATCGGCGGTCTGGAAACGTTTATCAGTGAAGTTTCCGGTTTTGCCAGAGGGGATGGGACCCCCCGTTTTAGTCCGTTTTTTATCCCGAAGATGATCGCGGACATAGCTGCAGGTCATATTTCTATTAAGTATGGGTTAAAGGGGCCAAATTTCTCCACAGTATCGGCTTGTGCGTCTTCTGCACATGCTTTGTCTGATGCTTTTAACCTGATCCGTCTTGGAAAAGCTTCTGCATTTGTCGCAGGAGGCTCTGAAGCGGCCATTAATGAAGCAGGTGTCGGGGGGTTTAATGCCATGCATGCAATATCTACACGCAATGATCAGCCTGAGAAAGCGTCTCGCCCTTTTGACAAGGATCGGGATGGATTCGTGCTCGGAGAAGGAGGAGGCGCTCTTGTATTTGAAGAACTGGAACATGCCAGGGCAAGGGGAGCATCTATCTATGCTGAAGTGATTGGTACCGGGATGTCCGGGGATGCCAGCCATATGACTTCCCCCCACCCTGAAGGAGAAGGAGCGGTGAGGTCTATGAAAGAGGCACTTAAAGATGCCGGCATTGAAGCCGTAGCGATTGATCATATCAATACTCATGGGACTTCAACACCCCTGGGAGATCTTGCCGAACCAAAGTCTATCTTAAATGTCTTTGGAGATCATGCCCCGAAAATCAGTATTAACTCTACCAAATCTATGACCGGACACCTCCTTGGAGCTGCCGGCGCTATCGAAGCAATAGCCACAATTCTGGCTGTGAAAAATGACCTGGTGCCACCAACGATTAACCTTGATGAGCGAGACCCGGAAATAGATGATACACTTGACTTTACAACTGGTAAAGCTAAAAAACAGCAAGTCAATTACGGCTTGTCGAATACCTTTGGCTTTGGAGGACACAATGCTACATTGATTTTTAAAAAATATAAAGAATAAGCCTTGAGTGTATTTCAGCTCGTTAAAACATACTTTTCTCCGGATAAAGCGTTATATGAATCGATAAAAAATATTTTCGGGTTTTATCCCGGAAATATTTTTTTGTATAAACTGGCACTTACCCATAAATCTGTGGCCGACGAAGTTAAAGAAGGTGTAAAACATAGTAATGAACGCCTGGAATATCTTGGAGATGCTATCCTGGGGTCGATAGTAGCAGATTTTCTGTTTAAAAAATTTCCTTTTAAAGATGAAGGATTCCTTACCGAAACACGATCGAAAATTGTGAGCCGGGAGCAGCTTAACCAACTTTCCATGAAATTAGGGCTGGATAAATTGATCTATACCGGGCGTGCCAAACAAAATAATGCCCGCTCCCTGAAAGGTGACGCATTTGAAGCTTTTATCGGCGCCATTTACCTGGATAAAGGGTATGCATTTTGCCAGCGAATTGTAGTGGAAAATATCATTGGTGTTCATGTAGACCTGGAAGATTTGGTTGAAAATGAGATTAACTATAAAAGTAAGCTTATTGAGTGGGCTCAAAAAGAACATCGGGTGATATGCTTTAAAGTTGTGGATGAAATCGGACAGGGTAATGAAAAACAATATGTGGCCCGTGTTTACATCGACGATCACCCATATGAAGAAGCCTGCGACTTTTCTATCAAAGGAGCAGAAAAACTGGCCGCTGAAAAAACATATAATACGTTAAGCCCGGACTCCATTTGAGCAAAGTGAAATGAAGAAAATTGAATATGACAGAGTAAGTAATCCCTTTACAGAAATTTCCTTATTGGGGTTTTACACGCAGTTTATGTAAATCATAATCCGTGAGCTCCGCAATATCTTCCTGGGCTTTTTCTCCGTCCTCGGTAATAGAGGTTTCATAGATCTTAAGTGTCTGCCCTTTATGAACATCACAGCTGCCTTCTTTCGTTTCATTTGCTTTTAGATCAATAGAATGAAAAAATTCCGGGTCTTCCGGCTCATGGCAGGTACTGCAATTGCCATTATACCAGGTTTCTATAAACCAGCTTACCTCCAGATCCTGGTTTGTCGTGTTGACAAACTTTAATAATATATGCCGTCTGTGGTATCCCTCTGAGGGATCATGGCAATTGGTGGATTTTTGATAGATCTCAACTCCCTCTTTTTCTTGATAAAGCGTCCAATCATCGTCCTGTGCCTTGGCAGGAGAAGCTAAAAGACTGATAAATAAGGCAAACGTAATTGCTGTGGTTAAAATCGCTTTCATGGTTATATAATTTTTTTATTATGGTGTTCAGTGCATGGCATATTTTATACAAAAAAGTAAACCGGTGATGTTCATCGAAACGGTTTCATTCTTTAGACAATTCTTTTGCCAAAAAAGTTGTACAGGACTAAAAAAAAAAGCGCTCTTTTAATAAATGGCTGATAAATTTAAAACATTATTGAGTCCAGTCTAAAAAGGTCACATTTGATTTTTAGCGACTTTTTACCCCGAACCCTAAAGGGTGAAGCCGCTGAAAATCAGTCTCCCTTTAGGGATGGGTAAAGCTGATTTTTAGCGGCTGTGATACATTTAGTGTTTTTAGACCGGACTCATTTATTTTTTATGGATAATGTAGGGTAGATAGCGCTAACATAAGAAATCCACGGAAGGAATATATTGGTTTTGTCGTAAAAACCATTTCAAATGGAGGGTAATTGAACGAAGTTGCAAAAATATAATATTTTTTTGCTTTGTTTTTTTTTAAAATGCGCATATTCAAAAGAATAGACTAAATATTTTTTTGCATAAATACGATTATTTTTTATTTTTTCCCATTCAAAAATACCAGAAGACAAGCGGTATTTATTGTTTTCTTTTCCGTATTATGATAAGTCTAAAAGTATTGTATACCGTGGAATAGTATTTTTTAACACGTAATTTTTCATTTCGGATCGATTTAAAAATAATGCTTATACTTATCCATTGATATTTATTGATTATTATTTAAAAATTAAAATCCTGAGAGCAGGAGAAAATAATTATTGTTTTAACGAGTTGAAATGGAGTTTGATATGACTTTAATGGATTTTTATGCCTAAATTCATGGGAGAATATTTTGATAGTTCAGATTATCTTCCTATACTTGCACCACCTTTAGGAGGATAACCGTAAAAATTATATAAAACACAGAAATATAATATTATAAGGCAATAAACATAAAGATTTCCTTAGCTGAAAGGGAAGGAAATGAAAGGAATTTGCTTACGAAAAAGATATATATATATATAATAGATAACATTATATTTTTTCCATTA
>JAWOBQ010000083.1:0-10139 GCA_046484255.1 Bacteroidales bacterium
GTTACGATAGCTCTGTTTATTAAAATTTTCAGCTGCTTCAATAAACACCTCCTCAAAGGATATCAGATACACAAAATATTCTACCGGCGCAAACGTAGCTGTAGATAAAATTATAGCATTGTCTTTATCCATGTATGGTTATTTTAGATTTCTTTTCCGGCTTTGTGCCCAGGCGGGCGATCTATCCTCCGGCTCATTTGCCGCAGGCCAGGCTGGCTCCCGAAAGCTATGGCAACGCCCTGCGCAGGCTTTCCTTCCGGTACTTCAAGCCTGTAGCAATAGCTTGCAAAAAGGCCTCAGGCATTCCCGAAAACCTCCCACTCTTCGATCAACTCAAGCAGTTGTGGTAAAACCATCGATCGTTGGTCATTTTCGATGATAAAATCTGCAAGCTCCCGTTTTTTCTGATCACTATACTGATACTTCATTCGCTGCATCACCTGCTCCCGCGAAACCCCATCACGACGAACAACCCGCTCAACACATAGTTCTTCAGGGGCACTTACGGTCACAACATAATCAAACTTCGCCTGAAACCCCGCCTCAAAAAGTAAAGCCGCCTCATGAAATACCAGCTTATGGCTTTGTTGCTCCAACCATTGTTCAAAATCTTCAGCTACTTTAGGATGAAGAATAGCATTTACTCGTGTTAGCTTTTGTGCATCATAAAAAACCGTGGAAGCCAGTTTTTTTTTATCGATATGCCCGTGATCATCAAACACATGATCACCCAATACGCCACGGATCTGAGCTTTTACATCCTTGCGTTTATACAACTGCTTCGCTCTCTGGTCGGCATAAAAAACAGGAAATCCCATTGCCTCTATCGCTTTGGCTATGGTAGACTTTCCGCTCCCATAACCACCGGTCAGGCCCAGCTTAATCATCAGTATCCTTTTGTTTTATTATATATTCCACCGAACGCGGATTGATACGCAAATTTTTGATGTAAGAAGGAAAGCGTGTAACCCGGACACGCGCTTTATCATCCTCTCCGATATCCACACTTTCTATATCTACGGCAGCTGAGAACTGAGCAGAAGATACTTTCTGATAGTCTTTCAAAGCAACCCAAAAAGTAATGGTAACCGTTTCCGGAAAAGTTTTTAAAATATAATCCGAGTTCTGCTTGTTCTCTGTATTCACATCCACCTCGACAGAAGCCTCGGTATATTCTTCCACTTCGATTTTTAAATTCACCTTCCCGGTTTTGCTTTCCACACCCGGGGGAAACTTCAGTGATAACTGATTAGAAATATCCTCTTTCACGCCGGAGGCAGTAAAACGTTCTGTTTGAATAGCCTCGATGGTATCAAGATAAGGCTTTGCACCGGAAATTAAAATACTGTCGGGCTTCACTTGTATAGACTGATAAAAATGATATTGCGGGGCAAATGAGATATCTGTCATTGGTTTTACAGCCACCTTTTTGGTACTCTTATGGTCCATCAGAAAATATAAGGTATCCGGGTTGATCTCCGTCAATTCACCCAGGCTGAAGGTCTCGCCTTCGATCTTGGATTTTAGATCTTCAGTAAGTATATAATAATTGTACCGCGAATTTCCGGTTAAGGGTTCCATATCGGACTGCCCAATATCGATTGTCAGTTCAGGCAACGGACTAAACCATTTAATATTTAACAACTTAAAGCCTTCGGCCTTTACATTGAGCAAAACGATAGAATCTGAAATATCAGCAATTAAAACCTCGCTGCTTTGATTCCGGAAGTGGATATGATATTTTACTTCCGAGCTATAACTGTCACTAAGCTTAATTACGATCCATAGAAAAACGGCTATCAATACACACACCGAAAACACCGACAAGCTTTTACGCAAACGGCGTTCACTATGTCTTGATCCATTTATCGAGGGTATGGAGAACCACTTTCCCTGGTTCATAATATATACCTGTTTAGAAAACGTTTATCTCCGTTGGGAAACTCCGCTATCATCCTTGTATTCATTGGAGATCGCTGCTTTCTCTACCTTCAGATGGTTTTGGCCTTCCACTTCAAGGGTAACCGTGGTTTCACCCACATTTAGGATTTTACCATGGATCCCTCCTATTGTTACAACCTTTTGCCCTTTTTCCAGGTTCTCACGAAACTTTTTCAATTCCTTATTCTTCTTCGTTTGAGGACGAATAAAAAACAACCAGAAAACCACAATGATCAGCGCTAAAAAAATAAGGCTTTGTGTTCCTCCTCCATTCGGTCCGGATTGTAGAATAACATTTAATAATTGCATAATATATGATTTTTAATTTGTAATATTTCCCGGCTCATATACATTGGCCCGAATGTGTAGATCCACTTTATTGGGCACTGCATTGCTTAACACCGTAATTTTCTTATTATTGAATCCCAGTTGATTTTTGGAATCAAATTTCACTTCGATATACTCCTCTTCGCCCGGCGCAACAGGTTCATCAGGAAATTCCGGAACAGTACATCCACAAGCAGCATCCACGGATGTGATCAACAAAGGCTTATTCCCTGTATTGGAAAACTTGAAACTATATGTAACAATCTCTCCATGAATCACTTTTTCAAAATCATGTTCCTTTTTGGCAAAACTAAGTTTTGCCTGTCTTTTCCCCTTATCCTCCGCACTTGCCGGATTCTCCACAACATCGGCAGGTATAAGCCCCTGCTTATTCCTCTCCCCACAAGCCCCAAACAACAGCAGGAAAATAATCAATCCGGATAAAAAACGACTCATTCGTATGATCATAGGTAAATATTCTTTTATTTAACGGATACAAAGATAATACAGTACAACAAAAAAACAAGGTTAGGTTTTGTCATTAATTGTTTTTCAAGCCCCGCCCGGTTTTGTGAATTATATTATTTTTTGTATACTCTGCAATAATATTATCCAACACCCCATTAATAAACACACGACTTTTGGGTGTACTATAATATTTCGAGATCTCAATATATTCGTTCATGGTAACCTTTACGGGGATAGAAGGAAAGTTAAGCAACTCTGCCATAGCCATTTCCAACAAGATCATATCGACCCGGGCAATACGTTCAAAATCCCAGTTTTTTGCTTTGGCAGCAATTTTTGTTTTATAATCATCGAAATTACGGATGGTTTTACGAAAAAGTTCAACTGCGAACTCCCGGTCTTCACTGTTCCCGGCACTGTTTTCATCTTTAAACACCCCGGGCAGCGGGGCGGATTCATCCTCATCGGCAGACAGGTTATCTATGGTTTCCAGCAACATCATAGTGGCCGCATAGTAATCTTCATCCCAAAAGATGTTCTTCTCTTCATAATGGTATTTTAACAAATCAAAATCACTGATACACTCTTTTATTAAAGCTACCAACAAGCGACGCTCATCGTAGAATGTACTTTGGCTTTTCTGGATATAATCCTGATAAAAAGAGCTGTTCCGAAAACATTGATAGGCTTTACGCACCAGATCATAGTGCTCTCGCCAATTAATATGCAGCCTATTATAATGAGTTAAATATGCTTTATTGGTTCTGATATAGCGGATAAGCTTGTTCTCTGTAAACCTGGTATCTGCCTGTAAATCTTCTTTGGAAGGCAACTGTTTTCGCTTGCCCTCTTCTGCTTTTTGCCCTGCATAATCAAATATCTCTACCAAAAAAGCCAGCTGACATATATAGAGGTCATACAACTGTTCAAAACTTCTCAGCATTTTTCGTTCGCCGCTGTCTAATGGTTCATCCCCTATGCTCTGATGTGCATATACAGCCTGCATAACTTTGATCCTCAAATGTCTTCTTGTTAACATCTTCGTTATTTCAAAAATAAATTCGTGCAAAAGTAATGGTTTTTCCATCGCCTGCATAGATAGTTTTGATTTATTGAATAAAAAAAATGATTGCATAGAAAAGTATTCTTTATATATTTGCCTTTGAATATAAGGTATCTTATGTTCTAATCATCAAACATCGAGCGAAATGACAGATCACACAGGGAGAAACGAGATTTACGCTAATGCGGTAAGAGCAGGGAAAAGAACTTACTTTTTTGATGTTAAAGAAACCCGGAAGGGCGAATATTTTTTAACACTAACAGAAAGTAAACGTAAGTTCAACAAAGACGATGGAAAGTTTTTCTATGAAAAACACAAGTTGTTTTTATACAAAGAAGACTTCGAAAAATTTACGGAAGCCCTGCAAGATGTAATTGAATTTATCAAAAGCAAGCAGGAAGTTGTAGAAAAGCGGCATGATGCAGACAAAACAAGTACTGAAGGGCAGGCCTCTGAGGATCCCGCCGGGCAAGAAAAATCCGAAAGTCCAGGATTTTCTGACATCAGTTTTGATGATCTAAACTCCGGCCATCCGGAAAAGGAATAAAAGGCAGGTCTGTTGCGTATAAATATCTCTGATAATATGGTTCTTATCATATTATTCATAAGATTTCACGAGATACCCGATTATTTCCGTAAATTTGTACAGCAGTAAAAACCATACCACATGAAAGTTACAAATTATGGACATGCCTGTTTTTCAGTAGAAATAAAAGGGAAAAAGCTTTTATTTGATCCATTTATCAGTCCGAATCCGCTGGCACAGGAAATTGACATAAAAAGCATTGAAGCAGATTACGTATTGATCAGCCATGGGCATGAAGACCATATTGCAGATGCAAAACAGATCATTGAGCAGAGCAGATCCCTTTTAATTACCAACTATGAGTTGTCTAATTGGTTTAAGGAACAGGGGGTCAGCAACACACATCCTATGAATATCGGAGGTTCCGTTTCCCTGGATTTCGGGCGCGTTAATTTTGTTCAGGCAGCCCACTCCAGCAGCCTGCCTGATGGAAGTTATGCCGGTGAGGCCGGAGGTTTTATCATTGAGAGCAAAGAGGGAAACTTCTATTTTGCCGGCGATACCGGCCTGACATCCGATATGAAGTTGATTACGGAATTCAAAGACCTGGACTTTGCCTTCCTCCCCATAGGCGGAAACTTTACCATGGACACGGAAGCTGCAATTATGGCTTCCGACTTTATCAAGTGTAAAACAATTATCGGAATGCATTATAACACCTTTGATATGATCAAAATCGACAAAGAAGATGCCATCGAACAATTTGCTGCTGTGCAAAAAGAACTGGTATTAATTGACATAGGAAAAACAATAAATTTATAGTTAGATTTTTCATGGGAAAAATAATCTCCATAGCAAACCAAAAAGGCGGGGTAGGAAAAACCACCACTGCCATCAACCTGGGGGCAGGCCTGGCCGTCCTTGATAAAAAAACGCTGCTGATCGATGCCGACCCCCAGGCCAACGCTACTTCAGGCGTGGGCTTCGATCCCAAAAACATCAAAACTTCCATCTATGAATGTATGATCGACGACCGGCATCCCGGCAATATTATTCTGGAAACAGAAACACCCAACCTGCACTTACTGCCTGCCCATATCGATTTAGTGGGGGCTGAACTGGAAATGATCAACCTGCCCAACCGCGAAAAAGTGATGCGCAAAATTGTGAGTAAAGTTAGTGAAAATTACGACTTTATCATAATCGACTGCTCTCCTTCTTTAGGCCTGATCACGGTTAATGCCCTCACCGCAGCTCACTCGGTGATCATCCCGGTCCAATGTGAGTATTTTGCCCTGGAAGGACTCGGAAAACTGCTGAACACGATCAAGATCGTACAAACACGACTGAACTCAGACCTGGAGATCGAAGGCCTGCTGCTGACAATGTTTGACAAACGCCTTCGATTGGCCAAACAGGTTATCAGCGAAGTGAAAACACATTTTCAGCATATGGTATTTGATACTATTATCCACCGAAATACAAACCTGGGGGAAGCCCCTAGCCATGGGCAAAGTATTATTATGCATGATGCCGCCAGCACCGGAGCGGTCAATTACCTGAACCTGGCCAGGGAGATCCTCCAACGCAACGATATGACCCGAATAAAAAATGAAGACAAGCAAATCCGGACAAACGAATAAAATGACTGCAAAGAAAAAAGCCTTAGGTAAAGGATTAGGGGCTTTACTGGAAAATCCCGACACGGATATCACTACAAAAGGAGTAGATACCGGAAAATATGTTGCCGGATCGGTAGCCGAAATCCCCGTACAAAGCATTGAAGCCAACCCCTTCCAGCCACGCTCTGATTTTCAAGAAGATGCCCTTCACGAACTGGCTCAATCCATTAAAGAACAAGGCGTTATCCAGCCCCTGACTGTGCGAAAAATGGGCTATAATACCTATCAACTTATCTCCGGGGAACGACGCCTGCGGGCATCCAAAATTGCCGGGCTGGAACGCATCCCCTCCTTTATACGTATTGCCGACGACCAACAAATGCTGGAAATGTCGCTGGTAGAAAATATTCAACGACAAAATCTGAACGCGATAGAAGTAGCGATCAGCTATCAACGATTAATGGAAGAATGCAAGCTTACACAGGATAAACTATCAGAAAAAATTGGAAAAAAACGCTCGACTATAACCAATTATCTCCGCCTGCTCAAACTTCCCGCAGACATTCAGATAGGATTACGCGACGGGCAGCTCAGCATGGGGCACGCCAGAGCAATTGTTAATGTGAAGGATGAAAAAAAACAACTGGAACTCTTACAAAAAGTAATTGACTACAAGCTTTCCGTCAGGGAAGTAGAAGAACTGGTCCAAAACCCCAACCTCCAAAAAACCCAAAAAAAACCCAAGCCCAAAAGAACACTCCCCGGAAAATATATAAAGACCAGTGAACGTTTATCCAACAAGCTGGGAACAAAAGTTTCCCTTAAAAGAAGTTCCAATGGAAAAGGAAGTATCAATATTAGGTTTTCCTCGGATGAAGACCTCGAAAAACTGGTAAAAGCATTGGAAAATTTAAACGATTAAACTTTTAAACGTGAGCCTTCGCCTCCATTCTACAACATATGAACACAAAAAAACAAGCCGCACTAAAACACGGATGCTGGCAACGTTTTTAATTGTCCTGGGGGTTCATAATGCTACCCTTTCAGGCCAGAATATCAATGCTATGCAGCATTACGAATATGCCGGCAGAACAAATATAACAAGCCTACAGACAGATACCGGAAATAATAAGCATTCCCCGGGAAAAGCTGCCGGGCTGTCCGCTCTACTGCCAGGAGCAGGACAAGCCTACAATAAAAAATACTGGAAAATACCTGTCATCTACGCAGCCTTAGGAACGTCGTCGTATTTTATTTACCAAAACTCTAACGAGTACAAAAAATATAAACAAGCCTATATTGCCCGAACCGATAACGACAGCACGAACACCACAGAGGTGCCTTATACCACGGAAAATATAAAATTGCGCCGCGATTATTATCACCGAAACCTGGAATTAAGCATTATTGTTACTGCCGGAATCTATTTGTTAAACATTCTAGATGCTACAGTCGATGCGTACTTGTTTTATTTTGATATTAATGAGGACCTTGGAATGCGTATAGAACCTAAAACCATGGCATTTACTCCGGGACGGATCAACGGGGGAATAAAATTAAGCCTGTTCTTCTAACCGGTTAAATGTGAAAACTCCGGAAAGACTTTGCAAAGAAAAACCCATTATAAGGTTACCTTCAGCGAACTAAATATTAATCAACCTCTTCTGATCGAAAAAACAAATATATAAAACACCCATGCCGAGGCGTTCGGCACACAGGAGGATGATTAAATGCGAGGAGGCCAGGAGGCGATGATGCGATGATGCGGAACGAACGAAGCGACTTAAGCGAACGAAGCGAACTGAGCGAACACGTTAAGCCGGTAAACGATTCAACGGCTCAACGATTCAACAAAAAAGGCTAAAAAATTGCTTTCGTGCAAGCCAAAAGCAAAAAACACAAACAATTGAATGTAATCAATATAGTAAAAAATTAATCCTATGAACATTGCTATTATAGGCTACGGTCGCATGGGCAAAGAAATTGAAAAAGCCGCAATACAGCGGGGCCACAGTATTTGTTGCATTATTGACAACGAGCAAGACTGGCAGGATCAAACCCAAAAGCTAAAAAAAGCGGATATAGCCATAGAATTTTCCATACCGGAAGCAGTCTTATCCAATATTGAACGTTGCCATCACTTCGACTTGCCTGTAATAACAGGGACTACAGGCTGGGACAAGGAACGAATACAGATCATTGAAGCGGTCAAAGCCAATCAAAAAACCCTTTTTTTTGCACCTAACTTCAGCATAGGCGTAAATTTATTTTTTGAACTGAACCGTCGTTTCACCGGGCTGATATCCGGGCATGAACAATATTCGGGGAGCATCAGCGAAACCCATCACATTCATAAGCAAGATGCTCCCAGTGGTACCGCTATAGCACTCGCCAATGACATTATCGGGAAACACGCAAAGTACCGGGAATGGGCTAAAGAAAAACAACAACACGACTTTCAACTCCCGGTAAAATCATCCAGAGAAAACGAAATTATCGGTGATCATCACGTTAGCTGGGAATCACCGATGGACACCATCCGCCTCAGCCATCACGCCAAAAACCGTAGTGGATTCGCGATCGGGGCAGTGATTGCAGGTGAATGGGTTAAAGAAAAAACAGGATATTATGAAATGGCCGATATGCTTTTTGATAATGATTAACAAATTTTAACGATCATATAAATTTTTTTACGACTTTCGCAATACAAAATATATATCTATGAACTTATATGTAATCCTCGCAATTATATTCTTCATTGCCACTATTGCCGGCCTTTGGGGGATGTTTGAAAAAGCCGGTGTTCCGGGCTGGAAGATCCTTATCCCGTTTTATAATTTCTATGTTTGGTTAAAGATCATCGATAAGCCCTTATGGTGGTATATTTTTCTGCTTATCCCTTTTATAAACGTGTTTACAGTGATGCTGATGATCGTGGAGTTTCTGAAAAACTTCAAAAAGTTTGGGTTAGGAGAACAAGCGCTGGCTGTGATCTTCCCTTATATCTATCTGCCCTACCTGGGTTTCTCCAAAAAAGAAACATTCACACCAACTGCTGATCTTCCAAAAATCCAAAAAACCTGGATCCGGGAGTGGGTAGATGCTATTATTTTCGCGGTTATCGCTGCCACAATCATTCGCACATTTCTTGTCGAAGCCTATACGATCCCGACTTCTTCTATGGAAAAATCCATGCTGGTCGGCGACTTTTTGTTCGTAAGCAAAGTCGCTTACGGACCCAAAGTACCCAATACGCCGGTTTCATTTCCGTTTGTACATCATACTATACCGGTGCTGGGAACCAAATCGTATACCGAACTGGTAAAGCTCCCTTACTACCGGTTTCCGGGCTTAAAAGAGATCGAACACAAGGATGTAGTAGTATTTAATTTCCCTGCCGGCGATACGGTGGCTACAAATTTCCCGGCACAAACCTATTACTCCATTGTCCGACAGCTAGGGCGTGAAACGGTGCGGAATAACCCCGGAAATTTCGGGGAAATTATTTACCGTCCCGTAGATAAACGGGAAAATTATGTCAAACGATGTATCGCCCTGCCGGGAGACAGCCTGGAAATCCGGGACCAAATCGTATATATTAACGGAGAAAAACAACCCCATCCTGAAAAAGTGCAGTTCAGCTATCGGGTGAAAACTACCGGAAGCCCTATCCACCCCAAAATAATGGAAAAATACGATATTACCGAAGGCGATACTTTGGATAATACCTTTACCCGCTACGTTTTTAGTATGACCAAACAAGCCAAAAATGCTATTGAACAATTGCCCAATGTAAAAAATATCAAACCCAGAATAGACCCCAAAGGACAATGGAGCAAACAAATTTTTCCGCACGACTCAGCCTATGCCTGGAACAGAGATAACTTCGGCCCTTTATATATCCCGGAAGCCGGAAAAACAATCGCACTCAATACAAAAAATATTGCCCTCTACCAAAGGATCATCAATGCCTATGAAGGAAATGAACTGGAAGTCCGCGGAGATAAAATTTTTATCAATGGGGAAGAAAGTCAAACATATACCTTTGATATGGATTACTTCTGGATGATGGGCGATAACCGGCATAATTCCCAAGATTCAAGGTATTGGGGCTTTGTCCCCATGAACCATATAGTGGGAAAAGCCTCCTTCGTATGGCTATCATTGGATCATAACAAACGCGGCTTTTTTA
>JAWOBQ010000097.1:0-4428 GCA_046484255.1 Bacteroidales bacterium
CCATTATGATAGGATGATGAAATAATGCACGAACACACAACATGCTGTCATACGCCATGCGGGCGCGCTTCCAGTATTTTTGGTTGTCGGCTTTAACAAAGTTTTGTAACGGGGGATGAGAACGCGTCTCCGAAAATCCCGCACGGCGCATACAGCAATCCGTTATATGTAATGCTACGCACAGCACGGGTTATAGAGACAGTTTGAACTAAAAAATATACATTATGCAAGTAAATTTAAAATGCGGAAAATGTGGAGCGATCTATGACCATGAAGCAGGTCAGATCAGCCATGATGAGAATATGTCCCTGGTATTTGAAAACAAGAGCAAATGCCCCAAATGCGGAGCCGTGGATGAAGACCTGTTAACCGAGTTGGGTCAAAGCCAGATGACCGAGTGGCATATGAAAAACATGAAATAAAAACTATTATCATCTGATGTGTAGTTCTTGCCCACAACAGGATACCAAAGATTACCCGGAGAAGAAATATCGTCTGGCAGATTTTTTTGATATGCACTGGGATAACTACATGGAGTCCCCGGCAGAATATGTGAAACCCGAGCAACTGAAAGCAGTCAATGCCATGCGTGTATGCCGGACACCGGTTTTAGGAGTAGAAGTTTATGCATGTCCCGATTGCGGAGAGATTACTACTGTTAAGCATAGTTGTAAAAACCGGTTTTGTCCTACTTGTAGCTGGCAGGATACTGTAAAGTGGGCAGAGCGGGTAAAGAAAAAGATGCTAAAGGTAAAACACCGCCATATCGTCTGTACCTTACCACACAGCCTTCATCCACTGATAAAAAGAAATGAGGAGTTGCTCCTGAGCGCTTTGATGCGGGCATCGGCAGCCACCTTTAAAGATTGGTTTGAGAATAAGTACCGGACAAAGATCGGGATTGTATCAGTATTGCACACCTATGGAGAGATGAAAAATTACCATCCGCATACCCACATGATCGTCTCTTGGGGAGGAGTTGGGAAGAATGATAGGAAACTCAACGAGATAAAAAAGGAATTTGTAAACTATAAATTCTTACGAAAGAAGTTCCGATGCAAATTTGAGGATGAACTGATTTACTGGAATGACCGGGGTCAATTGGATCATGACTTTGTTGATCGAGAGGGGTTTATGAATTATATAAAAAAGATTAATAAGCAGGACTGGCAAATCCACCTTGAGCCATCGATCGATATTCCTGAACAGGTAGTGCGTTATGTAGGACGTTATTCGAAGCGTGCCTGTTTGAGTGAGTATAAGATCACCGATATTGATGGAGAATATATTTCGTTTCTCTACAAGGATTACAGGGACAGGGACGAGAATAAAAAGCCCAAAGAAAAAGAGCTTCGTCTTCACTACCGTGATTTTTTCCCAAGGCTTTTACAACATGTACCGGCTCCTTATTTCCGGATAGTCAGGTATTATGGATTGTATTCAAATCATGGTAATATACCGGATGAGTATCTAAATGGTGAGACAGAAAATGAAGAAAATGTAGAAAAAGAGGAATTGAAAAATCCTTTATATTGTGAATACTGCAATATGGAAAAGGTTTTTGTATATTCATATTATGATCGTCGCAGCCGACAAGAGAGGATGTATGATCTGGTTCATTCGCTTGAGTATAACAAAAGGAGAGCAGCTTAATTGCTAAGGAGGGATAGGTGCGTCTGTATATATTAAGTGAAAACCATACCAAATTTCACTTAAAAAGTGTACCACTTATCAATGCATATCTTTGGAGAGGTAAAACAACTCTTCAAAGAAAAAAATATGATAAGCATGGTAAACAAACAAGAGATCATCATTCGTTATTATCGCAACGGGGACTCTGAGAGGAAGATTTCCAGGGAGTTACACATCCATCGTGACACTGTTCGCCGGTATTTGAAAGAATATCGAAAAGCACGGAAAAGCTCATTATCTGTTCAAGTCAATGATGAGCTAATTGAGGATGTGGTAAAAAAGCCACAATATAATAGCTATAACCGTGGTAAACGTAAATTAACCCCTGAGCTGACTTCTGAAATTGACAGGCTTCTCAAGCTCAATGAAGCGAAAAAGAGTAGAGGAAACCATAAGCAGCTTCTCAAGAAAATAGATATTCTGGAGCATCTTAATGAAAGAGGTTTTGATATAGGTTACACGAGCATTTGTAATTATATCAGTGAAAAAAGTGGTAAAATTAAAGAAACTTATATTCGCCAGGTATATGAACCGGGAGATGTTTGTGAATTTGACTGGGGAGAGGTTAAACTTGTCCTTGAAGGCCAGAACCAGAAGGTCAATATGGCTGTTTTTACATCTGCCAGGAGCAATTACAGGTATGCCATGCTGTTTTATCGCCAGGATAGCACATCGTTCCAACAGGCCCATGTAAGCTTTTTTGATTATGCAGGCGGGGTCTACAAAACGATGGTATATGACAACATGCGTGTTGCTCTGAGAAGATTTGTTGGCAATAGTGAAAAAGAGCCTACAGAGGCTTTGCTGAAGCTTTCCCTGTATTATCATTTTGGCCTGCGGTTTTGTAACATTAGAAAAGGCAATGAAAAAGGTCATGTGGAAAGGAGTGTTGAATATATCCGCAGAAAAGCCTTTTCCCGACAAGACAGTTTTTCTTCCCTGGAAGAAGCCAACAAATGGCTTTTAACCATTTGTAACCGGCTCAATAGCTGTTACAACCCTGTGACAAAAAAAGTGAGCCCATTGGATTTATTCAACCAGGAAAAGGCTTTTTTATATCCTGTCCCTGCCCGGTTTGATTGTGCTATCATTGATCAGTCCAGGGTAGACAAATACTCAACCATAACCTATTCCACCAACCACTATAGCGTACCGGACCACTTAGTGGGAGAAATGGTTGATATAAAAATTTACCCGGAAAAATTAATTTGCTATTATCATAACAAAAAAATATGTGTACAGGAGAGGAAATATGGTCGCCATGGATGGCATATTGTCCTTGATCATTATCTGGACACCCTTCATTACAAACCCGGTGCTTTGGGAGGCTCTCAAGCTTTGCAATCAGCCCCTGAGAATGTGAAATTAGTATATGAAAATTACTTCAGGAAAGCTCCCAGAGATTTTGTTGAACTCTTGCTATTTGCCAGGGACTATAAATATGACTTTACGGATATAGAAAAAGCCATTGATCGGCTGAAAGATATATGTCCGGGTGATATCTCCCTTGACAAAATAAAAGCTGTGAGCATGCAAAAAGCCGAAGCCCCGATCCAGATCGGAGATGATAAACACGACCCGATCCTTCATCAGGCAAAAAGCCAGCTCAGAGAATATAATAATCTATTAAATTAACCCTTAGTTAAACTTTACAAAAAAATGATACCAGTAACTATAAAAGAGAAAATCACAGCCTATACAAAAGAGCTTCGCCTTCCGGCCATCAGACAGAATTATCATTCTCATACCCAAGAGGCTATAAAAATGAAAAATACCTATGAAGATTACCTGCTGACATTATTGGAAGATGAATTTCATGCACGATTAAAAAATCGAAAAGCAGCTAGGATAAGACAGGCAGGTTTTCCTTATAAAAAATATCTACATGATATTCAGGTAGAAGAATTACCAGCGGCGGGTCAGGATAAAATTGGAAGTATAGAAACACTGGAATTTATTAACTCTGGACAAAACATTATATTGGCAGGGAATCCGGGAACCGGAAAAACACACCTGGCGATAGGGTTGGGGATAAAAGCCTGTATGGAAGATTTTAAAGTCTTTTTCACAACCGTACCCCGATTAATTACCCAGATCAAAGAATGCCGGTCCCAGAAAACATTAAGGACATTAGAGTCACGGTTTGAGAAATACGATCTGGTTATCTGTGATGAATTTGGCTATATATCGTTTGATAAAGAAGGGGCAGAATTATTATTTAGTCACCTCTCCTTACGTGCCGGAAGAAAATCAACAATTATAACCACTAATCTTTCATTTGAGCGGTGGAGTGAAATTTTTGGTGACCCCGTTTTAACGGCAGCTATGGTTGACAGATTGACTCATAAGGCATATATCGTAAATATGAATGGAAAATCATACAGGGCCAAGGAAACTAAAAAATGGCAAGAAAAGTAGATAAAAATTATAAATCAAATAAAAATGTACCATAACAGATCCCCTTAATCCTTCTAAGCTTTGAAAAGCGCTTTTCAAAGCTTAGAAGGATTAGAAATAAGAAAACAAATTATTAACATTGCATTGAAAAATGGTATACTTTTGAACTGAAATACTGGTACACTTTTCAAGTGAAATTAACACTTTTTTCTATTAGGCAAATACATTGAGTTATTTAGAGAGTTTGTTCCTAATTTAAAGATAAATGGAACGCGGATGACACGGATGCAACTGATTAACGCGGATAAAAGAAAAAAAATATCTATAATGTAATATTCT
>JAWOBQ010000106.1:0-5895 GCA_046484255.1 Bacteroidales bacterium
TCATTATGACTCCCGTTTTGTCTGATGAACAGATGAAGGAAACGGTACAAAAACACAAAGAAAACCTGAAAAAATCAGGCGTGAAGATCACACACGAAGAAAGTTGGGGTTTGCGCAAGCTTGCCTATCCCATTCAGAAAAAATCCACCGGTTTTTATCATCTCATTGAATTTGAACCTGAAAGCCAAGACATTATCCAAAAAATGGAATTGGCTTTAAAGCGTGATGAGCGTATTATCCGGTTTTTAACTACCCGAATGGACAAACATGCAGTTGTATTCAACGAGCGGAAACGCGAGAAAAAGAAAAAACAAACTGCAGAAAAACAGGCAAACGCATAATTCACAAAACAAAAAACAATGGCACAAATAAATTCAGATGTACGGTACCTGACGCCGATCAACATCGACACCAAAAAGAAAAAGTACTGTTGGTTCAAAAAGAACAACATACGGTACATTGATTATAAAGACGCTAA
Source organism: Bacteroidales bacterium (assembly GCA_046484255.1). Lineage (GTDB taxonomy): Bacteria > Bacteroidota > Bacteroidia > Bacteroidales > PWNQ01 > PWNQ01. The sequence goes on from JAWOBQ010000106.1 coordinate 479, forward strand.
CTTCCTGATGAAATTCGTTAACGAACAGGGAAAAATTCTGCCCCGCCGTATCACGGGCACTTCTTTGAAATATCAACGTAAAGTAGCACAGGCTGTCAAGCGTGCACGACACCTTGCTTTAATGCCGTATTCAGGAGACTTATTAAAATAGAAGGAGAATTGAACTATGGAAGTTATTTTAAAAAAAGATATGCCGAACTTGGGTTATGCAAATGATATTGTGAAGGTCAAAAACGGATATGCCCGAAACTATTTATTACCCAATGGACTGGCTATGATAGCCACAATCCCGGCGCGCAAAAATCTGGAAGAAACCCTGAAACAAAAAGCCCATAAAGAAGAAAAGATCCGTAAAGATATGGAAGATCTGGCCAAAGCCTTAGAGGAAAAAACCGTTAAGATCCCTGCTAAAGCCGGATCTACAGGTAAAATCTTCGGCTCTGTTAACCCTATGCAAATTGCGGATGCCATCAAAGAACAGCTTGGCTATGAGATCGACCGTAAAAAAATCAAGCTGGAGGAAGATACCATTAAGAATGTGGGCGAATATAAAGCAAAACTGAGGCTCCATAAAGAAGTGGAAGTGGAAATGAATTTTGAAGTATACGCCGAATAAACCGATGAATATCGAATGAAGGCTGTAACAACAACTAAGGCTTAAAAGCCTGATCGTGTTACAGCCTTTTTTTTATCTTTACCCCATGATAAGCAAGGAAGAAATAAAAAAGATCAAAGCCTTGCACCGCAAAAAGAAACGGGATGAACAGGGGCTTTTCCTGGTGGAAGGATTACGCAGTGTAGAGGAAGTGATCAAATCCGCCCTAAGCATACGCAAGATCTTTCTGCAGGAAACACAGCAATCAGGCATTGCATCCATAACACATCATCCCAATCCTGTTCCTGTCACGCAAAAAGAAATGGCCCGGATCTCTGCCCTCACTTCACCACCCGGCATACTGGCCGTAGTCGAAATGCCCGGCCAAACAAAAACATTTGGAACAAAACAAAAAACCATTTTACTGGATGGCATCAAAGACCCCGGGAATCTGGGAACCATAATACGCACAGCGCACTGGTTCTCAATCGAACAGATTATCTGCTCCCGGGATTGCGTGGATGTATTTAACCCGAAAACCGTACAGGCCAGCATGGGTTCTGTAGCCTATGTACCCGTATTTTATAAAGACCTGCCCGAATTTATGGATTTATATTCGCAGCACTTCCTGTTTGCCGGACTTGATATGCACGGACAGCCTCTTCCGAATAAAAATCGAACAGAAAAAATTCCAACCCTCATCGTGGGCAGTGAAGCCTTCGGATTATCAGAAGAAGTAGCTCAAAAATGCCATACCCTGCTGAATATCCCCGCCCGGGATAATCTAAATAAACCGGATTCCTTAAACGCTTCCATTGCCGCTGCTATAGCGATTTATCACTTCTTTGGATAAATCATATTTGTAAATAGCACCAATAATACAACAAAACAGCCCAAATTAATGTTTATCAACTAAGAGTCCGGCTAAAAACACTAAATTTATCACAGCCGCTAAAAATCAGCTTTACCCCATCCCTAAAGGGAGGCTGATTTTCAGCGGCTTCACCCTTTAGGGTTTGGGGTAAACCGCTGAAAATCAAATATGGCCTTTTTAGACTGGACTCAACTAATAAAAAACAAAAAGTGTACTATGCTTAAAGTAATATTGCTGGCCATTATTTTAGTAGGCCTGGCTGTTGCAGGAATAGCCGTGAAAATGTTTTTGAAAAAAGGGTATGCGTTTGAAAAAAAATGCAGCACCAAAGATCCGGTTACCGGCAAACATATCAGTTGCGGGTGTAATGATGACAATTGCAAAAATGAAAAGCCCGCAGAAAAACAATAAAACAGGAAACCATCCGTAAGTCATTTTTTTTTACAGCAGCATACAATTAGCAGCACGCCATTCCATCACTTCCTCAGATATTGTTCAAACCCGTCAGACTGTACTGTCTGAAACTTCCGTTCTTCATCCGCATAAATTAAAAACACCTGCAGATCCAACTGCGGATTATGTTCAATAAATTCGATAGTACTGTCTGTTCCCATTACCATAAAAGCGGTAGCCCAGGCATCTGCTGCGGCACAACTTTCCGTAACAACCGACACACTGAGCAGGTTATGCTCCACAGGCCTGCCGGTGCGAGGGTTTATGGTATGTGAATAAATATTCCCTTCTTTTTCATAATAACGGCGATAACTCCCCGAAGTCGCCACAGCCAGGTTTTCCGGTTCAATCACCACTTCAACCGTGCGTTCACTCATCTTGTTTTCGGCAGGTTTTTCGATCCCTACACTCCATTTCTTCCCCCCGGGCTTACGTCCACCGGTTTTTACTTCTCCACCAATATCCACCAAATAATTCTCAATATCATTATCAGCTAAAAATTCTGAAACCAGATCCACTGCATACCCTTTGGCTATAGCATTAAAGTTTACCTGCGTTTCCGGATGCTTTTTGCGCAGCTTGCCGCCGGAAAATTCCAAAGATTCATAGCCCACCCATCTTCTCAGGCTATCAATATACAGGGAGTCCGTATTTTCCCGTTCATCCGCTCCAAACCCCCAGGCATCCACCAAAGGTGCAACCGTCGGGTCAAATGCCCCACCGGAAACTTCAGCGATCTCCAAAGCCATTTTTATGTTTTTACGAAAAATATCATCCTGAACCAGATCTTCCTCATTCCTGTTAAAACGGCTGATCACTGAATGCTCCTGATAAACTGAGACCGACTGCATATAACCATCCAACAGCGAATCAACCTCTGACTTAAAATTACGTCCCTGCTCATCATAATAACTGATAAAATAATACGTGCCCTGAGTCTCTCCGCTAAGCTGAATATTTTCCGGCTGTGGATCATTACATGACATTGAAAACCAGGCAATCACTATAAAAAGAGAAATAATACTATACATAAATGTGATTTTTTTAATAATGAGTCCGGTCTAAAAACACAAAATGTATCACAGCCGCTAAAAATCAGCTTTCCCCCATCCCTAAAGGGTGGCTGATTTTCAGCGACTTCACTCTATAGGGTTCGGAGTAAAAAGCTTCTGAAAATCAAAAGTGACCTTTTTAGACCGGACTCAATAATGCGGGCTCGAAAATATAAAAAAAATCTTACGGCTATTGAATATTTAAAAAATGATTATTTTTGTATCCGGTATAAAAAATATATCATGCAACCTATATCAAGAGCTTTTATTCTGCGATTATACCTCAATATAAAAAAGCGGGATGAATTCGTATGCTGCTAGTATAAAGCCCGTTTAGTTATTTCCGATACCGGGCAGAGAATCCCATTATTATATTATTTTCAATTTTAAAATTTAACCGATTATGGAATTACCATTCGCAGAGTCATATAAGATCAAGATGGTTGAGACCATCCGGAAGAGTACCCGTCAAGAGCGTGAGAAATGGATTCGTGAAGCGAAATATAATTTATTCAATTTACGCAGCGAACAAGTATTTATAGATTTACTAACCGACTCCGGGACGGGTGCCATGAGCGACCGGCAATGGTCGGAGATGATGATAGGGGATGAGAGTTATGCAGGAGCATCCTCCTATTACAAGCTTAAAGATACCATCAGGGAGTTAACAGGTTTCGAGTATTTCCTGCCGACTCACCAGGGCCGGGCAGCGGAGAATGTTCTTTTTTCTTCTTTGGTCAAGGCCGGCGATATTGTACCGGGAAATACCCACTTCGATACCACCAAAGGCCATATTGAATTCAGAAAAGCAACTGCGGTTGACTGCACTATTGAACAAGCCTTTAACACCGATGTTATGCATCCTTTCAAGGGGAACCTGGATTTATCCAAACTGGAAGAAGTGCTAAAAACATATCCCAAACAGAAGATCCCCTTTATTATAGTTACAGTAACCTGTAATAGCTCAGGGGGGCAGCCCGTATCCCTCCAAAACCTGAAAGAAGTAAAAGCGTTGGCCGAACACTATGATATACCTGTTGTTTTTGACTCAGCACGGTTTTCGGAAAATGCATACTTTATCAAAAAGCGCGAAGCGGCATATAAAGACTATTCCATCAGGGAGATCGTCAGGGAAATGTTTGCCCATGCAGATGCCATGACCATGAGTGCCAAAAAAGATGCTATAGTGAACATGGGTGGATTTATTGCCATGCGTAAAGAAGAATGGTTTCGCCATGCCAGTGTGTATAACATTATGTTTGAAGGCTTTATTACTTACGGCGGCATGTCGGGGCGCGATATGAATGCTGTAGCAGCCGGATTGGAAGAAGGCACAGAATACGACTACCTGAACAGCCGTATCCGGCAGGTGGCCTATCTGGGGGAAAAACTCACAGAATATGGTGTCCCCGTCCAAAAACCTTTTGGTGGGCATGCGATCTTTGTTGATGCCAAACGCTTTTTGCCTAACCTGCCAAAAGAACAGTATATCGCTCAAACCCTGGCTATACAATTATACCTGGAAGCCGGTGTCAGAGGCGTGGAGATCGGAACCCTGCTGGCAGACCGCGACCCCAAAACCCGTGAAAACCGGTATCCCGAACTGGAGCTGCTGCGATTAGCCATCCCACGACGCGTATATACCAACAACCATATGGATGTTGTTGCCGCCGCTCTTAAAAATGTCTATGACCGGAGAGATAATATTACACGGGGCCTTAAAATCAAACGCGAAGCACCCATTATGAGACACTTTACCGTAGAACTCGAAAATGCCTGAGCAATATAACAAGGCTGACTGACTAATATAAAAAGGAGAGTGTAGCAAAAGTTTCTGAAAGGCTGATACATAAAAAGTCATCCCCGGCTTTTGGGGAGTACACCGCCACAAAATTGCTATTCGATTACACTCTCCTTATTTTATATATCCACCACCTGCATACCATATCAGAATCTCCTTTTATCCCGGATATTCTTCCCTTTTATCTTCAAAGTTTCCGGCCAAATACTACTGAATATTAATTTCACTTTAAGCCTCTTATGATAGCTTTTTCCGCTATGCCATATACACTATGCTATTGGTTAGGTAATAATGCACTGAAGCACGACTGTATAATAAGAAAACATTATTCCCTCCGGAAAAAAAGTTTTGTTCTCTGGCTCCCTGTTATTTATACCTGTTCTAAATTTTAAAAAAAATTGACTTCCACATACTTTATGTAGTAAATTTAGCGCGGGAAACCAATTAGTTTCTTTCCGGATTAATATGCTTATAATTTTTATTAGCCCTTTATCTTTAACCGAATATATGAAACCTCCTTGCTAAAGCTTTCGGCACACAGGAGGATGATTAAATGCGAGGAGGCGAACTGCCGGAAGGGTAAGGCAGTGTGCGGTGGGCTTCTCCTTTAGGGTAGGGGTGCGCGCATGGAATGAGGCGTAG
>JAWOBQ010000232.1:0-2634 GCA_046484255.1 Bacteroidales bacterium
CGAGGAGACCAAACGCGCTAAGGGGAAAGTACGCGACGTGGGAAAAGATGGGGTGTGGTGGAAACTAATTTGTCTATTCGTGATGATCTATGTCGGTGGATCGGCGTTCTTTTCCTATTTAATAAGCGGAATAACGTTCATCGATGTCTTAGCCGAACTGCTGTTTCCATCCCCGAAGCTCCAGTCCCAGGTTGTTGCAGAGTCCGGGCTGGTTCCGTTATTAAATGTTATGGTATCTCCCAGGCACACTGATCCCGGGCTTGGCGAGAAACTTACACTGGGGTTGGGATGAACGCTGAGTGTTTTTACGGTGGGTTTGGATTGGCATCCGCTTTCCTGTACCGTAAGAGAGATTGTTTTCTGCCCGGAGTTATTGAACTGCCTTACATGAGGTCCCTGGCCGGAGCCGGAATTTCCATCAAAATCCCAGTTGTAGGAAGCTCCGGGAGTTGCGTTCCCGGCATAGGTAAATGTGGTAGTATCTCCTTCACAAAGGCTGGTATCGGCAATGTCAAAGTCGGAATCCGGAACAGGGTTCACCGTCACACATACGGAATCCGTTGCACTGTTGATGGTATCGGATACGGTAACGGTAAAACAGGTATCATAAGGGTTCGGCCCCTGGGGTGGGAGAGTTACAGAAGGAGGGTTAAGGGTTGTCGGGCCATGGCTCCAGATTACGTTGAGGTTGCCCGTAGGGCATTTGATAACTACTTCATCAATACCCCAGGCATCCCAGCCATCTGAGCTGTTGGCAAGCTGCGCCCAGCGGAAGCGGGTATTGGCCGAGGTCGCCGGGAGCGGAACGGTACTTTGGTACTCATGCCAGTAATACACGGCATCGGAAGGTTGCCCCTGAGGGGGATAATTCCCACTATGCGACCCTCCGCTGGTTGGTTCCCACTCTCCGCCTGAGCCGGGGGTGTTTGTAACTCCCATGAAATCGTCACCTTGTCCGCCCCCCCCTGAGGCCGTATAATTATTCTGGCCCTGGGGATATTGGTTTTTGCCGGGAAAATTTGTCCAACTTGCTCCTGCATTGGTTGACCACTGCAGGTTTACCCCTTCATCAGGCTGGTCCGGATCCTCGCAGTCACCCTTTGATTCTTGAGCCCCAAACCTCATATACCATTGTATATCGCATCCTCCGATGGACACATCATAATCTATGGTGATCAACGTCCGGGTGTTCGAAGGCGTGGTACCCACCCAGCAATAAATCCCGGAAGGACCTTGCCCGCATGGATTGGAAAAGACCGGGTTGGCGCCGGTGGATGACCAGCCGACTCCAATGGTCCCATTGTCAAAGTCATTAGCCATCAGCAATCCGCATCCTCCGGATGCCGACAAACTTACTTTTTCCCCGGCACAAACGGCCTGGGGATAAGCTATCGCATTAACATCACACTGTGCTTTTGCCTGGCTTGAAATTGCAAACAGAGCAATTATTATCAAAGAAAGGCGTTGTAAAATTTTTGGTTGCATTTGTCTTCGTTTTAATTATTCCGCGTATAATTGATCGCTTTATATCTTATTTTATTTAATTTTTTTCGCTAATCTGCAAATCCGTTATCCCTTTGTTGGCATTCCGGCTCTCTTTATCCGTATCGTTTTTATAAAGGGCTCACTTGAATATTGTTCAAACTAAAGTCGGTCAGCTTAGCGATATCTTTCTGAGGCCTCTCCCCGTCTTCGTTGATCGTTGTTTCAAAGATCTTCAGCGTTTTTCCTTCATCGATATCACATGTACCTTCTTTGGTTTCTCCAGCCTGAAGTTCAACAGAAAAATAATACTCCGGGCTTTCCGGTTCATGGCATGTATTGCACTCTCCGTTATACCACAGCTCCGTAAACCAGCTTACTTCCACATCCTGATCCGTAGTGTTCACAAATTTCAGCAAAACATGCCTTCTATGATATCCTTCTGAAGGATCATGGCAATTGGTCGATTTTTGATAGATCTCCACGCCATCTGCCTCTTTATAAAGACTCCAGTCTGCATCCTGCGCCTGTACAGAAGTTAAAGACAGGCCAAAGAATACACTCGTGATAAATACTGATGCTAAAATCCTTTTCATTGAATCCATAGTTCAATAGTTTTATTGGTTCATTTATATAGACGATTTTTTTTTAAAAATGTCTAATCATAAAAAATTTTTTTTACTTTTATCCCCCTTTTTAATAAAATCCTCTTCTTCTTTATTGAATCCGGTCTAAAAACACTATCTTTATCACAGCCGCTAAAAATCAGCTTTACCCATCCCTAAAGGGAGGCTGATTTTCAGCGGCTTCACCCTTTAGGGTTTGGGGCAAAAAGCCGCTGAAAATCAAATGTGACCTTTTTAGACTGGACTCTTTATTTTTTACATGCCGTTTGAGGCGCTTACATTTAACTGATGGATAAGCAGATTTTAGCTTATTTTTTTCAGCTCCTGTCTTCTGAAGGGGGATTGGCTATAGCTTAATCCAAAATCCCTTTCCCTTTAATTAGTCTCTGTCCATAAAGTCCCATTTACTGCGTTACGCTTGCCCGAAAATTGCTCATTTACCTGAGTAAACTGCGCATTTTCGGGCTGCGCAAGCCTTGTAAATGGAACCTTCTGAACAGAGACATGATCACTAAGACAGCTTGTC
>JAWOBQ010000088.1:0-4436 GCA_046484255.1 Bacteroidales bacterium
GTTTCCTTACCCCTATTGGCCTGATATTCAAGTTCACCTAAAACCGCTTCGTGGATGATTATATCACAATCTTTCAACTCTCCACTTTCGACCAGTTCGGTCATTTAATTTTACATAAAGGGCGTTTGGGGGAAACATACAATATCGGAGGGAATAACGAATGGCGGAATATAGATCTTATCCGTCTGTTGTGTATTATTATGGATGAAAAACTGGGTCGCGAAAAAGGCAGTTCCCAGCAACTGATCACCTTTGTGAAAGATCGTGCCGGCCATGATATGCGCTATGCCATCGACAGTTCAAAGTTACAGGAAGAATTGGGCTGGAAACCTACAGTGGATTTTGAACAGGGATTGCGTAAAACCGTTGATTGGTACCTTGAAAATCAAAAATGGCTTGATGATGTTACCAGCGGTGCTTATCAGGATTATTATAAAGCACAATACACTAACCGTTGAGAATAATGGGGTTGTTTAACAAGTATTTCGGAGCAGGAAAGCTTAAGGAGCCCATAGACTTTTCGCCATTTGGTGTGGATATGCACTCGCATCTGATCCCCGGGCTTGATGACGGGGTGAAGACCGTGGAAGAATCTTTGGAGATGATCCGGGGCTTGCATGATCTGGGATTTTATAAGCTGATCACTACACCCCATATTATGAATGATGTGTATACAAATTCACCGGAGACGATTTTGCCGGGGCTGGAAAAGGTTCGCCGGGCTGTAAAGGAGACCGGTTTGAATGTAGAAGTTTTTGCAGCGGCAGAATATCTTTTGGATGATGGGTTTATGCAAAAACTTAAAAGTGATCCGATGATGACCATAGGGGATAATATATTGTTAGTGGAGATGTCTTATATTATGGAGCCTTACAAGCTGGACCATATGCTATTTGATATCCAAATGGCCGGTTACCGGATAGTTATTGCCCATGCTGAGCGATATAGCTTTTGGGCTCATAATAAAAAGCGATTCCAGGATATGATCGACCGAAGTATTTATCTTCAATTAAACATTCTCTCCCTTATGGGTTATTATGGCAAAGAAGTACAGAAAACTGCTTTTTGGCTACTGGAAAATGATATGTATTCTTTTGCCGGTACGGATCTGCATAATGGAATATATCTTTCCTCCCTTCAGGAACTCCAATATCATCCTGCCATGAAAAAACTTCAGGAAAAATCGGGCAGCTTTATTAACCATACGCTTTAATATTTGCATATTACGATAGGAATAACTTTGATTGCTGGTTTTTTATTGTAGCGCACTTATCTGCAGTTGTTGTCCGGTTAGCCGGGAAATGGTCTTGCTGATCTCTTCCGGTCCGGGAGCTCTGGGTGTTAAAATGTTCCCCTCGGGGTCGATAAGTACGTGAACCGGCATGGCTTGTATCAGATACGGTTTGATTTCCGGATTGTTTTCCTGTCCGCGAGCCAGCAAGTGGTTCTCTCCGAATGGATAAGTCTTGATAAAGTATCTCCATGCCCTTTCGGCATCATCATTGTCAGGTTGCAATGCAATGAAGACCATGGCCAGTTCATCAGATACACGGAATTTTTTACTGAGCCTGCGATATGCATCCAGGTTGGAAATAAACGGACGGTTCATGGTGTTCCAAAAAGTGATGTATACATGCTTTCCGGAAAAATCCTTCAGGCTCACCTTACTTCCGCTTGTGTCGGGAAGAAGAAAGCCAGGGGCCCGTTTTCCGTGTTTAATGGTTTGAAAATCAGAGAATACATTTTTATAATATTCGAAATATAGGGATGAAGTTTTTACATGATCAAAATAATCCAGGATCTTTGCGCCATCCTTATAAAACTGTTCCTGCATCGCCGGCAGATATCGCCAGAAGTCGCGGGCCATAGTGCTGAGTGCAATGTCGCGCTGAATGCCGTTGAACATAGTGTCGATAATGGCCCGCTTGGTCATCATTGCTCTTTTATCTGTTTTTCCGTCCAAAGGGTTGAAGAAATGGGTGTTATAAGTGGCAGTAACATACTTTTGGACTAAATCCTTATAATCTGACAGGAAATGCCATGTGGTATCCTGTAAAACTGTTTTTACCGGCTGCTCAAAATCCATGGAGTCCAGCGGAAGAGGATACCATTCCCCATAAGCATAACTGTTATGGTGCTCTAAATAATCCAGCTTTTCATTGATCTTCTTTAACTGTATTTCTTTTTCATACCGTTCCTTTACGTTTTTGGGAATATCCATATCTTCAAAAAAGGAGCTCAGAAAGTCCTTCATTTCCCGGAATCGGTTATCTATAGTGTTATGAAATCCCTTTGGTTTGGAAGTGATCCATTTGTGTGCCTCCCTTGGAAAAGCTTCACTTAACTTTGCCGGAAATTGAATGATGGCGGTGGTTTCTTTTGAATTGGAAAAAATTTCCGTTTCGGAGATCCGGAGGCTGTCTCCGGGTCGAAGATATAAGTCATTTAGCCATAGCATCTGCCCGTGATGGTCGCGCAACTGGTAAAAATCACCTCCCTTGATGTTCGTGCTCAGTGTATAGCGCCCCTCTTTATCGGCATAAGACGAATCTACTGCCCGGAAAAAGTTCGTGTAATCCTGAGCCATTCTGGCTTCAACCAAAAATACCTGCTGATTGTTAATGCCGGGTTGCTTCCCCTGAATAAATACCGGGCCTTCCTTCTCGCGGTTGCAGGAAATCAACAGGAAGACAAAAATTAGGAGACTAAAAATGCGCTGCATGGTATTAGGGTGTTAAATTTGACTTCTTTAACTTTAGATGTTTTGTCAAAATCCCGGTCGTTTTGAATTTGTGATTTTGTTTCCCGGGATCTGTTTATTATTTGAATTTTGTTATGGGCCTGTGACAGTTGTCAGCGTTCAGTTTAGATAGTTTAACCTACCGTCTTATTTCTGCAAAGATAGAAAAGCTTTTGTGATTATACGTTATTTAATGGCTCTCTATAAAGTTGAACTTGATCTTTTATAACGGAAAAAATAATTAAACATTCTGCTCTAAATATGAGTCCAGTCTAAAAAGGTCACATTTGATTTTTAGCGGCTGTGATAAATTTAGTGTTTTTAGACCGGACTCTTTTATGTTTTCATACCGGGCTCAAAACTCTATACACGCCCAATACAATTGGATTCCGCTACCCTTTCCTAAAATATCCTTGCCCTGGTATTATCAAAACCACCAAAAATTATACCTTACCATAACCTTATCGTAAGAAAGGGCATATCTTTTTATTATCCCAAAGGCAAAAACCGTACATATTGTTTGACAAGCATTGATCGAAAATGTTCAGGTAACCTATTGATCCATCTATCGTATATAAAACCTGACCTTGAATTTAACTTTATGACATCATGACAGTTTACGTATGAAAAAAAAGTTCGCATATTACATCAGCGGCTTATTTACCGGTATTTTGCTGGGTGGTGGTTTAGCCTGGTTAATTTATAGCGGACTGCGTCCTCCTGAGCAGTTTTCAACAGAACGCACGGAATTTCTCAAGGACTCTAAAAATCAAACTACTGAACAATCCATTCCGGAAAAAGAGCAATCAAATACCCAAACAACGGACACAAGCACATACAATACCGCTTCCATCGACAGCAGCAGCTCAACTTCAGACACCCTTTCAGCGCCTGCAGACACGCTGCTCACACCTGACAATCCTGACAGCACAGCATTGGCAGAAAAGAATACGCTACCTCCGGAAGATACAGTATTCACAGAAAACGAACAAATCATTGTAAGAAAAGACAAGCTTTTGGCTGCAAAAAGTTATCATATCCACTCCGGCAAAGAAAAAGATACGGAACAGGATAAAAAAAATATTGACTCTCTGTTAATTGACGACAAATATTCCAAAAACGGCAGCCGTGATAGTTTGTTGGTAGAATTTTGGAAATCTCCCATTAATTATAAAGGATACAGGAGAATAAAAAACCGCTTGATCCTTTTTGGCATAAGCCGGGATGATTCAATAAAAATATATCAGAATAAAGATGGATTATTTTTCCGGTTTAAAGGCAAAGACTTCCCGCTCAATGAAACCAATGAGTTCCGCTCAATCTGGTTTGAGTATTGATCCTTTTATCCCTTTCCTTCCAACCACTTAAAGCCCAGTCAAGGTTCCGAAATATGTTGTTTTCTCTCCGGTATTATCTTTATTTGTATTTTTGTTTCACAAAAAAGAACAATAAGGCAGGATAAATAATGTTTGTCCATAATGTCCGATATCTGCGTTGTTGCTCAAATTTTAAATCCTCATATACGCTAGTATACTGCGGTTTAAAATTTTTGCACGCCCCGATAGAAACGGGGCAAGCCTTGATCTCGAACATTCTGAACCAAACACTCGACTTTACAGACAGACACTAAATATAGTCTGTCAATAAAGTGGACAAGGTGTCTTAGTTTTCATGTCTCTGTTCAGAAGGTTCCATT
>JAWOBQ010000110.1:0-12232 GCA_046484255.1 Bacteroidales bacterium
CCGAAGAGCCGATCACACAATCCGAATATATATTTACATTACTAAATATCAAGCAGTCATCTCCTATAGTAACCCGGTCAAATATCACCGTATTGGGATAAATTTTTGTATTATTTCCAATTTCTACTTCTTCCCCTATACTCACAAATGGCCCCACGTAAACATTATCACCGAGTTTCGCAGAGGGTGCAATATCGGCATTGTCCGAAATACCGGATTTTTGATGTTTTACCCGGTTATAAACCTCCAGCAACCTGGCAAAAGCCGCATAGGGATCTTTCACCTTGATCAGGGTAGGTTTAAGCGGTTTCTCAGGAATAAATTGTTGATGCACAAGAATTATTGAAGCATCACTATCATATATATAAGACGTGTACTGGGCATTGGCCAGAAAAGAGACCGACCCGGGTTTCCCCTCTTCAATTTTTGACACCTCGTTTACAACCACCTCCGGATTACCTTCTATGTGTCCATCCACCAAACCGGCAATTTCTTTCGCTGACAATTTCATGTATTACGAGTTAAAAATTGATACAAAAATACTGTTTGTTGATGATAAATGGAAATAAAACGCATAAAAATTACATATCTTTTAACAATTCCTTTGGAAAACAGACAAAGTATTTATGAAAAGTCTGAGTAACAGTAGAAACATTAAGTTCTTCGGTAGCATCAATAAGATCTTTCAAGCGATTATCTTTGGTTAGCACCCGAATATTCTCTGCTCCAGGATCATATGCATTATTTTCCGTTTTTCCGCTGAACACGTAATAATGTACCAAATCCTTATAATCCGGGTTTCTTTCGCTCCATTTGTGTTTCAATACATTTAAATAAGCGGGGTCGAAAGGTTTCGATTGCAGTTCAATTCGAAAAAGCCGCCTGTTGATCAGGCTACGGGAAAGATCACGCAAGGGTTTATCGGTGTGGGTAGTCCAGACTTTGATCGCCGAAGTGATATCATAATCATCCAATACGGCAAACTTGCGAAGTAATTCCTCATTATTTCTAAAGTCTTGCAGGGAAACCTTTTTTTTAAGAAAGAACAAAAATCCCGGAGTGCCAAATATTTCTTCCCCATTTTCCAGTAATTCCCGGGCCCTGAGCAATACTTTCACCAGTATCTGGTCTGCACTCAACACCGTTTTATGCAGATACACCTGCCAGTACATCAACCGCCGGGCGAGAATAAATTTCTCAATAGGATAAATCCCTTTAGCCTCAATCACCAGTTCCCCATCCATAACATTCATCATTTTAATAATCCGTTCAGTACCTATAACCCCTTCAGAAACCCCCGTAAAGAAAGAGTCTCGTTTCAGATAATCCAGGCGGTCGACATCGAGCTGCCCGGATACCAGTTGATGCAAGAACGGCTTATGATACTGACCTTTAAATATCCGTAAGGCCAGCGACAACTCCCCCTCAAATTCACGGTTCAGCTTCTCCATAAATAGCAAAGAAAGCTCCTCATGATCGATCTTCCCTACAATGGAATGCTCCAGAGCATGCGAATATGGACCATGCCCTATATCATGCAGCAGAATGGCAATATAAACCGCCTTTTTTTCCGCTTCAGTGATATTATGTCCCTTCTCCTGTAAGATCTTAATCGCTGCCTGCATCAACCCTAAGGCCCCTATAGCATGATGAAAACGCGTGTGAAGTGCTCCCGGATAAACCAGGTAGGTTACCCCCAATTGCTTGATCCGGCGCAAGCGCTGAAACCAGGGATGTTGCATGATATCGAACAAAATATCGTAAGGAATTGTTATAAACCCAAATACAGGATCATTCAGGATTTTTTTCTTATTCAGGGAGTATGATGTCATATTCCATATTATGTTTGTAAAATATCCCGGCTTATTTATTATTTGTAAAATTAAAATAAAAAAACTACAATAAAGACATAAATTATACGTAAAATTATAAATGAAATTGTGATCAACAAACCGGCCGTTTAATTTTTTATTCTACAAAGGAGAATGGATCTTTTCAGGCAAGTACTTTGGATGGCTCAAATGGAGAAAATTTTAGCGTTTCCCTATTTTAAAATCCGGAGTTTATTTTTCAATATCCTGATAACCAATAACATAAAGCTATCCAGGAATAGATATCAACAAATCAAACGACTATTAATACGGCCCCAGTGGCAGCAAAAACCAAATATATGGAAGATATGAATATTTTATGGATCGATGATGAAATTGACATGCTAAAGGCGCATATTATTTTTCTGGAAGAAAAAGGCTATAAATTAACTACATCAAATAACGGCGGTGATGCCATAGACCTTATTCACGATAACCATTTTGATGTAGTTTTTTTGGATGAACAAATGCCGGGCATGTCAGGAATAGAAACTCTGGACAAGATAAAGCAGTTGAAACCGAACCTTCCGGTCGTAATGATCACCAAAAGTGAAGAAGAAAGCATTATGGAAGAGGCATTTGGTTCACGCATCATGGACTACCTGATCAAGCCGGTCAATCCCAATCAAATTCTTTCAACGCTCAAAAAGATTTTGGAAACTAAGAAACTGGTAAGTGATAAAGCCACCCAGAGCTATCAGCAGGAATTTGCTAAAATCGGGATGGCGTTAAACCAGGATTTGACATATAAGGAATGGGTAGACATTTACAAAAAGCTTGTCCGTTGGGAGCTGGAGCTTGAATCGGCGACAGATAGCGGTATTGGAAGCATCCTGGAAGAACAGAAAGAAGAAGCCAACCATATATTTTGTAAATTTTTTGAACGGCATTATCAAAATTGGCTTAACGAAACCAAAGAAGAAAAACCGACGCTTTCCCATACCTTAATACGAGACAAGCTTTTCCCTTATCTTAATGATAATGTCCCCACCTATTTTATTTTGATCGACAACCTCCGCTATGACCAGTGGAAAACCCTGCAACCGGTCATAGAAGAAAATTATAATACGCTGATCGATGATCTCTACTACGGGATCATACCCTCGGCCACGCAATATGCCAGAAACTCCTTGTTTTCCGGCTTGCTGCCTAATGAAATAAAAAAGAAATACCCCCAATACTGGGTAGACGAATACGAAGAGGAAACGAAAAACAAATACGAGGAACCGCTGCTGGGGGAATTGTTAAAGCGATTTGGGAAAAGTAATATCAAATATTCTTACAACAAAGTGCTGAATTTAAATGCAGGCCGTAGGTTACTTGAAAATCTTCCCAATTTGGAGCACAATAAGCTCAATATTATCGTATATAATTTTATTGATACGCTTTCCCACGCCAGAACGGACATGGAGATTATCAAAGAGCTTGCAGAAGATGAAATTGCCTATCGTTCGTTGACCAAATCATGGTTTGAGCATTCCCCTCTGAACGAAATCCTTCAGGAACTATCAGAGAAAGAGGCACGCGTGATCATCACCACGGATCATGGTTCGGTTAAAACCCGGAATCCGGTAAAAGTCCTTGGCGACAGGGAAACCAATACTAATCTAAGGTATAAATTCGGAAAAAATCTTCAGTACAAAGCCAAAGAAGTATATGAAGTAAATAATCCGGAAAGCCTTTTCCTTCCCAAGATGAATATATCGACAAGCTTTATATTTACGCGCAATTACGACTTTCTGGTATACCCCAATAACTATAACCAGTATGTAAAATTATATAAGGACTCCTTTCAGCACGGCGGCATATCCATGGAAGAGCTGCTGCTCCCCTTTGCCGTATTAAATCCCAAATAGTCACTGTATTATGAAGGCCTTTATGTCAAATGGTGTTCATGAGCTTCCAGCTATAGCCAGGAAAATTCTGCAGGGATTTCCGGAAGCAAGGATATTTGCGTTTTATGGAGAAATGGGAGCCGGAAAAACCACGTTAATAAAAGCCTTTTGCCGGGAGCTTCAGACACAGGAGCAAGCCAGTTCGCCCACGTTTTCCCTGGTAAATGAATATTACTCCCCCCGCACCGGCCCGGTATATCATTTTGATTTTTATCGTATGGAAAAGATCGAAGAGGTCTTTGATATCGGGTATGAAGATTATTTTTATTCAGGGAATTACTGCCTTTTGGAATGGCCGGAGCTAATTGAGCAACTTTTACCGGAAAACTACGTATATATAAGCATAAAATTATCTGCAAGGCACCAACGCATGATCCGCTGCAGAGCTGTTTAATGTTTTCAGGCAAAACAAACTATATGAGTACGGGTAGTAAACGAATATTTTCATATGAAGGGCAAAGCAGGCTGCTACCGCAGGAAGAAATGCTTGAGATCCAAAAATTCAAAAACCGCCTGACAATTGGCTTGCCCCGGGAAAACTCTTATCAGGAAAAACGTATCGCCTTAATTCCTTCGGCTGTAAAATTGCTTTCTGAAAATGGGCATCAGGTATTGATCGAAAAGCAAGCCGGATTATCCTCCTGCTATCCAGACAATGAGTACAGTGAAGCCGGAGCCCAGATAATGAACACAAAAAAAGAAGTGTACCAGGCGGATATCATTCTAAAGGTAGCCCCTCCGGTTGCCTCGGATATAGAACTATTGAAGGAGCGACAAACCATTATCTCGGCTCTACATCTTACCGCTCAAAATGCCGATTACTTTCGCAACATGATCAAGCGAAAAGTTACCGCCATTTCTTTTGAGCACCTGAAAAACGAGCATGGAATTTTTCCCATTCGAATGGCTATCAGCGAAATAGCAGGAAATACAGCCATTCTTGTGGCCGGGGAATACCTGAGCAACCCTGAATATGGAAAAGGGAAAATGTTAGGCGGATTCCCGGGCATCCCTCCGGTAGAAGTAGTCATTATCGGGGCCGGAAACGTCGGTGAAGCAGCTTCCCGGGCAGCACTGGCACAGGGAGCAACCATAAAAATATTTGACGATTCTATAGAAAAACTGCGACGCATTCAACGCCTGCTTAATGCGAAAGTATATACCTCTATCTTCCAAAATAATAACCTGAATAAGGCCCTGAAATCAGCAGATGTAGTGATCGGAGCTATGCATGCAAAAAACAGCAGGTCGCCGGTGATCATTACCGAAAATATGGTTAGCAATATGCAAAAAGGATCGGTAATTATCGATATCAGCATTGACCAGGGAGGATGCATAGAAACTTCGAGAATTACTTCACATGCAGACCCGGTTTATATCAAACATGGTATTATCCATTACGGAGTCCCCAATATCGCCTCCAGAGTGCCTAATACCGCCTCTCATGCCCTGTCCAATTACTTTAGCCCGATCATGCTCAATATTGGAGAAGAAGGAGGTGTTCAAAAACTGATAGCTAAAGATAAAGGATTACGCAATGGAACATATATTTACAACGGGGTAATCACCAATAAATATATTAGCGATTATTTTAACCTTCCCTATAAAGATATTGACCTGCTAATGGCCGCCTTTCACGGATAAAAAAAAGCGGAACTTTTCAGCCCCGCTTTTTTTGCTGTTTCTCACAACAACATTTTGACCGTACTGATTCTATTTGATAATAAAATCACGTTCTCTGCCTTCTTTCGCTTCTTTTTTAGCTGCATCAGTAGCAAACACTTTAACGGTGTAGCTATAAGAATCCTTGTCGGCATCCTGAATCCCTGATACGGTAACATCGAAATCCATATCTTTAGTGATCGGATACCCCAGTCCATCTACTTTCCATACAATTCTGGAGTCCGGCCAACCGGCTGATGTTTCTCTGGCTTCATAGCTAACATTATAATTTGTGCCATCAGAAGAGACCTCCACCTGAGCGTTATTAAAATTGGCTCCGGTAATACTAAACGACCAGCGGGGGAACATCAGCTCGCCGGGAATAAAATTGTCCGGAGGATAGGCCACAAAAGGATCTGAAGAAGCACTTTGATCATAATTGTCTCCCCACATGATGGCATTGGACTGGTCCGTTGAACCATGGCCGATTTGTTGCAAGCCCGGCAAAAGCTGCCATGCACGGTGGCCTACTTTTTTGTTATTGGCCCCTTTATCTTCTATATAGCCGGTAACTGCATACGAAGAATGCATATAACCGGGCTGAGAAGCCAGGGCAAGATTTGCCTGGGCAGCAGCATCAGCACCATCAGACGTATAACACGGCCAGCCGGGGCCAGGGTGATGACTAAGTTGTCCGCTCGCTTTCATGATCAGGGAAGCTTCCTGACACATATCATCCTGGGAAGCATTACGGGTAACATTGTCGGAAAGCCCGCAAATACGACGGAAATAATTAGTCCGCTGTACCGTCTTATCATGAGCTTCCTGGCTGACACTGCCGGCATTACACCCATTGACACTGCCCGTCCAGCCCGGATCATCCAGCTCCGAACCCAGATAGTTCTCTTCATAATCTTTTACCGCCTCTTGCTTGGCTGTAAGATCTTCATCATTATTGTCGTCGTCGTCATCCTTGTCACAACCGATTACTACTGCAACCCCCAGTGCAAGAATTAAAAACCGAAATAAAAATTTGTAATTCATCATATTACTGCTTTTAGTGTTTTTTCAGATCGCAAAAATAATGAAATATCATTTTGAAAAAAGTTTTTTTCCATTTCTTTTTTCAACTCAAATAAATGAGTCCGGTCTAAAAACACTAAGTGTATCACAGCCGCTAAAAATCAGCTTTACCCCATCCCTAAAGGGAGGCTGATTTTCAGCGGCCCACCCTTTAGGGTTCGGGGTAAAAAGCCGGTGAAAATCAAATGTGACCTTTTTAGACCGGACTCATAAATTTTTTATTCCCTTCATTCATCTTACAAAAATAATTTATCTTTAGTGGCTCAAAATCCGGGGTAAAATATATATAAACCAAAACACCAAAATCATGAAAAGGAATGTATTACTTATTATTATGAGTGTATTATTGGCATCGGTATTGGGATGCAAAGACAAAAAGGATAAACAAATGAAATTAGAATATCCAAAAACAAAAAAAGTGGAAGTGACCGACACCCTGTTCGGCACGGTAATCCCCGATCCTTATCGCTGGCTGGAGCATGACACTGCAGCTGATGTTAAGGCCTGGGTAGAAGAACAGAATGAGGTTACTTTTTCTTATTTAGAAAACATCTCTTTCCGGAAAGAATTAAAAGAGCGGCTCACCGAAATCTGGAATTATCCAAAATATTCAGCTCCCTCTAAGAAAAACAAGATGTATTTCTTTTTTAAAAATGATGGGCTACAAAACCATAGTGTATTGTATATGACGGATGATCCGGAAAAAGAGGGAGAGATCCTGCTCGATCCCAACGAGTTCAGTGAAGACGGCACGGTTTCTCTTGCCGGGATGGGAATTTCTGACGACGGTAAATATTTAGCTTACAGCATATCCCGGGGAGGTTCCGACTGGAATGAAATATTTGTTATGGATACAGAAACCAAAGAATTGCTGGACGATCATCTGGAATGGGTTAAGTTTTCCGGCATTTCCTGGAAAGACAACGGCTTTTTTTACAGCCGCTATGACAAACCCGAAGGCTCGGCCTTATCGGCAAAAAATGAATTTCACAAGGTATTCTACCATGAAGTGGGCACGCCTCAATCGGAAGACCGCCTTGTATACCGGAACCCCCAGGAGCCGGACCGCAATTATTCGGCAAGCACTACAGAAGACGAGCGCTTTCTGGTTATGTATGAATCGGCAGCCAGCCAGGGCAATGCATTGCATTATAAAGACCTGGAGCTGGAAACAGACAATTTTCATAAACTGGCCGATGGTTTTGAGTACCAATACCGCGTTGTCGACCACATTGAAGGCAAGTTTATTGTACGAACAAACTTTGAGGCTCCCAGGTATCGCCTGGCATTAATTGATCCTCAAAACCCAAACCCGGAAAACTGGGAAGATATCATCCCGGAGCAGGAATCTGTCCTGGAAATGGCAACCCTGGCCGGCAACAAGCTGGTCGTTTCATATATGGAAGACGCCAAAAGTAAAGCTTATGTACATGAAATGGACGGGACATTGCAGCATGAGATCGAACTCCCGGGAATTGGCTCCCTGGGAAGTTTCAATGGCAAAAAAGATGAGGGCATCGCATTTTATACCTTCTCTTCGTATAACATCCCATCCACGATATACCGCTATGATATAAATGCCAATGAATCCGAAATATTCCGGCAATCCGAAATTGATTTTGACAGTGAGCAGTATGAAACCAAACAGGTTTTTTACAAAAGCAAAGACGGCACGCAAATTCCTATGTTTATTACCCATAAGAAAGGTATTGAAATGAATAGTGACAATCCGGTATATTTATATGGCTACGGAGGGTTTAATGTTAGCCTGACACCGGGTTTCCGCATGACTATGATCCCCTTTCTGGAAAACGGGGGCATCTATGCAATTCCGAATCTGCGTGGTGGCGGGGAATATGGCAAGCAATGGCACGAAGCCGGCACTCGCATGAATAAGCAAAATGTATTCGACGATTTTATTGCGGCTGCCGAATACCTGATCGAAAAAAATTATACGCAACCGGAAAAGATTGCCATAGCCGGTGGCTCCAATGGAGGATTGCTGGTGGGAGCATGTATGGCCCAACGCCCCGATCTTTTCGGAGTAGCACTCCCGGCAGTGGGCGTTATGGACATGCTACGCTATCATAAATTCACTATTGGCTGGCACTGGGCCGGCGATTATGGCACTGCTGAAGACTCGGTAGAAATGTTCCAGTATCTCTATAACTATTCGCCCGTACATACACTCCGTGACAGTGTAAACTACCCGGCAACCCTGGTTACTACGGCTGATCACGACGACCGTGTAGTCCCCGCACACAGCTTTAAATTCATTGCTGCGCTGCAGGAAAAACACCAGGGCGACAACCCTGTATTGATACGCATTGAAACGAAATCAGGTCACGGCGCCGGAAAACCAACAGATATGATCATCGAAGAAACGGCCGATAAATTCTCGTTTCTCTTCTATAATATGAACATCAATCCTAAACTCTGAAGGCCTGATCCGAAGTAATGGATTATGACTGTGAATACCTGAACCCGGATAAAATTACCCCACACAAAAAAAACAGCCGCTATCCATGATGAAGCGGCTGTTCTTTTTTAAACCCGGCTAAATAATCAACGAATTACATCCACACTTCGCTTGATAAAATGGCTCAGTTCTTCCCCTTTTAAAAGGTTTTGCGATAACATTGCCAGGTCCGTAAGTTGTTTAACAATTTTGGCTTGTTTTTCCTTGCTTTCTTCTTCCAGCACCTGTCCGATCAAAGGATGATTTTCATTTACGATCAAATTATAACTTTCCGGCATATTCCCCATAAAACCCATTCCACCGCCTCCGGTTTTCTGCATATCCATCATTCGCCGCATAAATTCATCCTGGGTGATGATGACAGGCATATCCGATTCGCTCATCCTTTCAAACTTCACATTGAACTTTGTCTTGTCGGCTTGCTCTTCAAATAAAGGCTTCAGCTTTTCTTTCTGCTCGTCCGTAAGCTTTGACGGCACCTCTTCATCTTTTTTAGCGATAAGCTTTTCGGTGACCTCAGCATCTACCCGTTTAAAAGAAGATTTTTCCAGTTTTTGTTCCAGCATATTGACAAAATGACTATCAATGGGGCTGTCCAATACAAGTACATCAAAACCACGCTCCCTGGCAGACTGTATATAAGTATATTGCCCCTGCTGGTCGGTGGTATAAAGATGTATAACATTACCGTCTTTATCGGTTTGATTATCCTTGATATGTTCCTTATATTCATCAAAAGTAAAATACTTGCCTTCGGTATTTTTCAACAATGCATACTTTTGGGCACGCTCATAAAATTTCTCTTCCGATATCATTCCGTATTGAATAAATATCTTAATGTCTTCCCATTTCTTTTCAAAATCTTCCCGTTCATTTTTAAAGAGTTCCTCCAGTTTGTCAGATACCTTTTTCATGATATGATTGGATATCTTTTTCACATTGGAATCGCTTTGCAAATAGCTGCGCGAAACATTCAAAGGGATATCGGGAGAATCAAGCACTCCATGAAGCATGGTAAGAAACTCCGGCACAATATCTTCTACAGAATCGGTAATAAACACCTGATTCGCATAAAGCTGTATCTTATTTCGCTGAACTTCCAGATTAGGTTTGATTTTCGGGAAATACAAAATCCCGGTGAGCTTAAACGGATAATCCACATTCAAATGGATGTGAAAAAGAGGCTCTTCAAAGGTCATTGGATAAAGTTCCCGGTAGAAATCCTGATAGTCCTTTTGCGTAAGATCAGCAGGCGCTTTCGTCCAGGCTGGTTCGGTATTATTAATGATCCTGGGCTTTTCTACCTTTTTGGTTTTTGGCTCCCCTTCTTTATCCTTCTCCCCTTCGATCTCTTCCTCATGTGTCTCTGTACCAAACTGAACCGGTACCGGCACAAACTTAGAGTACTTTTTCAATAAATCCAGCAATCGATGCTCATCCAAAAACTCTTCACCGCTTTCCGAGACATACATTACCACGTCGGTCCCACGCTCTTTTTTATCCACTTCTTCAATGGAATATTCTGTGGAACCCTCGCAAGCCCATTTCACTGCTTTTGCGTCTTTCTTATACGATTTGGTATACAACTCCACCCGGTCGGCTACCATAAATGCCGAATAAAAACCCAAGCCAAACTGCCCGATCAGCGTCTCACTATCCGCATCTTTATATTTTTCCACAAAATCCTGCGCACTGGAAAGCGCAATATCATTAATATACTTTTCCACTTCTTCTTCTGTCATGCCAATCCCACGATCACTAACCGTAATCGTCTTTTTCTTTTTATCAAAAGATACCTGAATGGTCAAATCCCCCAGCTTATCTTCCAGCTTGCCACTGCGGGCAAGGGTCTTTAACTTCTGGGTAGCATCCACGGCATTGGAGACAATCTCACGTAAAAAAATCTCCTGATCGGAATATAAAAACTTTTTAATTACCGGAAATATATTTTCCGCCTGAACATTGATCTTTCCTTTATGCATAATGTTATTGTTTTGATTTCTGTTACCATCTGCCTCCTGTCAAAGTATGTGCCATTATTGGCAAACTGTCATTTTGGCAAACATGCTTGATCATTATTCCATGACAAAAAAAATTAAATTTTCGCTTGCATTTCAAATTATTATAGTATTTTTATAATAGGAAAACCAAAATATAGTTAATAATGTATGAGTCCGGTCTAAAAACACTATATTTATCACAGCCGCTAAAAATCAAATGGGACCTTTTTAGACTGGACTCAAGTATTCTAAAAAATATATAGCTATGCGGACACTATATCTTGTAAGGCATGCCAAATCGTCCTGGGAAAACCCGGAGATTCCGGATTTTCAGCGTCCTTTATTGGAAAAAGGCAAAAAGCGCACGAAACAAATGATCGATTATTTGGAGAGCCGGGATGTAAAAATTGATCTTATGATAAGCAGTCATGCTAAAAGAGCGCGTGAAACGGCGGAAATTCTGGCCCATGCTTTTCAGTATCCGGCAGATCAAATCAAGATTGATCATTTAATTTATGAGGGTGATGAGCAACAAATTGCTAATTCATTTTTCGATTTGCCTTCCTGGGTGCATCATTTATGGATTATCGGCCATAATCCCAGTATTACGAATTTTGCCAATTTATTTCTTGAAAAACGGATCGAATATCTTCCAACTTCCGGCATAATAAGTATAAATTTCGAAACGGACAGTTGGGAAAAACTTCAAGCTGTTCCATGTAGCATCAATTTTGTGATGTACCCCAGTAAAGTCAAGTCAATACAAAAACAAAAAGCAACGATCAGAGAACGGTTACGTGATACTTAATTTTTTTTCTTATCTTAGCAGCATTGAAATAAAAACCAAACACAAAAAAGGTATGACAAATATAAATTGGAAAAAGTTGTCTTTCGCTTATCAAAAGACAAACTATAACGTACGCTGCTATAATCGTGATGGTGCCTGGGGAGAGTTAGAAGTCTCCTCTTCTGAACACATCAACATTCACATGGCTGCCACTGCTCTTCATTACGGACAGGAAGCTTTTGAGGGGATGAAAGCCTTTCGTGACAAACAGGGGCGGATCCGTCTTTTCCGTTGGGTAGAGAACTGCAAGCGGCTGCAGAATTCGGCAAAGGGCATTCTGATGGCGCCTGTACCGGAAGCCATCTTCAGGGATGCTATATTCAAAGTTGTTCAATTAAATTCAGAGTACGTTCCCCCTCACGGCACCGGCGCCTCTTTGTACATACGTCCGCTAT
>JAWOBQ010000052.1:0-7857 GCA_046484255.1 Bacteroidales bacterium
TCTTGCTTGCCGATCGGCTTCCCACACCGTTCGATCTCAATCTGGCACGCCTCTTGAGCCAGCCGTTCCGCGCCGGCCAGGTGGTGCGTATGAGCGTACAACGCGTTTAACAGACCGACTGTGTAGGTGCTCGAGGAGCCGAGACCGGTGCCGCGAGAAGGGATGTCGGCGATCGACGTCACCTCAATCGCCCCGTCGATCCCAACCATCTCCAGTGCTTCGCGGATCAATTCGTGCTGCAACTCTTCCAGGCTGTCTACGATCTCCGTCCGCGAATAGCTGGCGCGGATCTTCTGGTCGAACTTAGGATTGACGGTGATGTAGATATACTTGTTGATGGAGGTGCTTACGACGGCCCCCAGCTCCTGCCGATAGAAGGCCGGGAGGTCGCTTCCTCCACCCACAAAACTGATCCTTAGAGGCGTCCGTGAGATGATCACGTTCCCTCCATCTGGCCGACCTCAGATTCACCAGCGATTTCGTCCTCGTTCGCTCCTCCTGGAGTTCCTCCGATCACTACAGACCAGTCTTTCGGCGCCTTGTTTTCCAGTAGTTTATCAAGCATATCCAATCGTTTAAACCGGTCGTATATGAGCTGCCATCCACAATCCGTATTTTCGGGGTCGATCTCACACATTCCATTCGAAGACCCGCCACAGGGGCCGTTCATCAGGCTTTTTGAGCAGCGTGCGATAGGGCAGACCCCTTCATACTCGTCCAGAATGCATTCTCCACAGCCGGCACATCGTTCCGACCAGACCCCCTGGGAAATGTTTGCCCCGAAAAACCGGGTGTCTACACCGGGTTTCACCAGCGTATCCGGAAACAATTCCACCATATACTGTACGCCCACGCCGCAGCCCAACGAAAGTACCATACCGGCCTCTTTGATCCTGACGGCCGCTTCTTCATCAAAAAACTCCTGATCACACTGACGCGTAACCGTCAGCTCTTCAATGCTCAGGCTGCGGTCTTCTTGTTTGGCAGCCAACTGTAATTGTTTGGAAAGAGTACTGACTTCATTCTCCCCCCCGGCCATACAAACCGTCATGCATGTGCCACAACCTATAACCAGTATGTGATCATGGCCTTTTACCATATTGAAAATTTCCTGAAAAGGTTTCTGTTCTGCAACAATCATATATTTTCCTCCTAAATGTATTCTTGAATCCGGTCTAAAAATACTAAATGTATCACAGCCGTTAAAAATCAGCTTTACCCCATCCCTAAAGGGAGGCTGATTTTCAGCGACTTCACCCTTTAGGGTTCGGGGTAAAAAGCTGCTGAAAATCAAATGGTTTCTTTTTAGACCGGGCTCAATTATTTTTATATACCGGATCCCGCCGGATTCTTGTTAGTTATTGCTGATCGCAGGGAATTGCTTTCGTATGATTAAGCACCTGGAATTACAGGGCTGCGATTTTTGCAATTGTTTTTCAGCCTGAAAAAGATCTCTTTTGATTTTCAACGGTGATGAAAAATTTGTTTTTCATATCGGATTCTCTTATTGTTTTATAGCTTCATTTTCTAAAAGTTGTTTGATCGTATTGGTGAATTCCTGTGCGGTTTTGGCAAACAGCGGCCCTTCTGAGGCCGGGATATGGTACATATGCAATTTTTCAGGATTAACACCGGCATCGTTTAGTTTCTTTTTGGCAAATTCCACCCGTTTTCCGGCCCTGATATTTCCTTCCAGAAAGTGGCAGCTACCTATTTCACAACCGGCTACCATCACTCCGTCGGCGCCATCCACAAAAGCCTGAAGCAGCATATTCGTATGGACTTTCCCTGTGCAGGGTAGGCGCACGATATGCACATTTGTCGGGTATTGCTGCCGCATGGTACCGGCCAGATCGGCGGCCGTAAATGCACAATAATGACAACAAAAGGCTATTATTTTCGGTTCTTTTTTCTGTTCCATATAGCTCCCATTATTTTATGTCAATAACGCTGGTTTTATCGTTTTCTAAGATATTCTTAAACAGGGCATTTTCCTGCTGATCCGTGAAAGTCAGCAATTGAATAGCATTGGCCGGGCATGCTGCAGCACAATTTCCGCAGCCCTGGCATTTGGCAGGGTCTATTTCTGCTTTGCCTTTTTCATTGATAAACGGGGCATTAAAAATACATTCGCGTATGCATGTCAGGCATGAAGCACATTTTTCCTCTTCTGTCACTGAAACCACCCCGCCAACTTCCAGAGTGTCTTTGGAGAGGATCGTCACCGCGCGGCCTGCTGCTGCAACGCCCTGCATGATGTTTTCTTCCGTGTTCTTGGGGGAATGTGCCAGCCCGCATAAAAACATGCCTTCATTGGCAAAATCCACCGGACGAAGCTTAATATGCGCCTCCATAAAATTGCCATGCTCATCCACCGGAAGTTTCATTAATTCAGCCAGGGCATGGTTGCTCTCATTGTTGGCCACAATGCCGGCACTTAACAACAGGTAATCGCCTTTGATGCTTACATGTTCATCCAGCACCGTATCGTTAACCCGCACATCCAGCTTATCTTGATTTTCTGTAACTTCCGGATAAGCTTCATCCGGAAAATGAATAAATTTTACTCCAAGCTCCCTGGCTTTCCGGTAAAACACTTCCCGAATTGTATAGGTACGGATATCGCGGTAGAGAATATACACATCCGAATCCGGGTCTTTTTTCCTGATATTTATAGCATTGTGAATGGCCTGGCTGCAGCAGACACGGGAGCAGTAGCTATGTTCATCATTACGGCTGCCAACGCACTGTATCATCACAACGTTGCCGAATTTTTCCTTTTTTTCAAACTCCGATTCAAAAGTGCGTTGGGTCATCACCTTTTGATGTTTCCCATACAAAAAATCCCGCGGTTTATATTCCTGAGCCCCGGTTGCCACAATCACCACTCCGTGATGTATTTCGGTTTGATCACTTAACGTAGTGGTAAAGTTTCCGATAGAACCGTTCACACTTTTTATATTCCGGTTTAAATACAGCTCGATCAAATCATTTTCCTTTATTTCCCGGATCTTATTCTTCAAAAACGCTTGCCAGTCTTCGCCATCGAGGTCGGTTTTCAGATAGACCATATTTCCGCCCGGTTCACTTTCTTTTTCTACCAGATGAACTCTAAATCCTTGTCTGGCCAGAGAAAGAGCGGCTGTCATGCCGGTCATGCCTCCACCGATAACCAATGCGTTTTTGTTAATGGAAATGCTTTTCAACTGTAGCGGTTCCAGGTAGCGGGCTTTGGCTATACTCCCCCTTACAAGGGCTTTAGCTTTTTCCGTGGCTTTTTCCGGTTCTTTTTGATGCACCCAGGCACATTGCTCGCGTATGTCTGTCATTTCAAAAAGATATTTGTTCAGGCCTGCTTCACGCAGTGTTTCCTGGAACAAGCCTTCATGCGTGCGCGGGGTACAGGATGCCACTACGATCCTGTTCAGGTTTTGTTCATGGATCAGCTCTTTCATCCGTTTTTGGGTATCCTGGGAGCAATTATATAAGGTATGTTCGGCATGTACAACGCCCGGCATATTTCTGGCGTAATTGGTCACGGCTTCCACATCTACAACAGAAGCAATATTTATTCCACAATGGCAGATAAATACGCCGATGCGGGCTTTCTCTTCCGATACCGGTTTTTCCTCAGGATATTGTTTTTCAGAAGCTTCAGTATTTCTTGCATCGCGTAGCACCTCACTGCTTAAGGAGGCGGCGCTGCTGCCCTGGGTAACCGTTTCCGGAATATCACTGGGACCATTGCCCGCACCGCACAAGAAAATGCCCTCGCGGGTTGAGATCAAAGGCTTTAATGGCTTTTCCCGGAAAAAGCCAAACGAGTTTTGCTCAATATCCATGATCTTTCCAATCTTTTGATTGGCCGGGTTCGCCAATAATCCTACCGAAAGGACCACCATATCAAATTCTTCTTCTTTGAACGCGCGTTTTTCAACATAGCTGAGCTTTAAACTTTGGTTTAGCGGATTTTCTTTCACTGAGGAGATCTGGCTGCGTACGAACTTAACCCCGGCTTCATGTCTAGCCTGATTATAGAAACTTTCAAATCCTTTTCCGAAGGCCCGGATATCGATATAAAAAATATACGGCTCTATCTCCGGATCATGTTCTTTAGCGATCATCGCCTCTTTCAGGGCGGACATGCAGCATACGGAGGAGCAATAATCATTTCCGATCGCCCCGTCACGCGAGCCCACACATTGTATCCATGCGATCTTTTTCGGTGCTTTCCCATCCGAGGGGCGTTTTACATGCCCTTCATAAGGCCCGGAAGCACTCAGTATACGTTCAAATTGTATGCTGGTTATCACATTGGGATAAATGCCATAGCCGTATTCGGGTTTGCCTTCGGCTGCAAAGGGGATGAAACCGCCTGTAGCAATGACGGTTCCTGTTTGGATCTGTATATCTTTCGCTTGTTGATCATGCAAAACTCCGTTGGCTTTGCATATACGGACACATTCCATGCATTCCGCACAGCTTGCACATTGCAGGCAGCGTTTCGCCTCATTGATAGCTTCTTCTTCTGTGAATGTGCTTTCAATTTCCTGAAAATCACGTTTTCTTTTCTCCACATCAACGACTTCCGGCTCATGACGTTTTCTTTTTTCCCTGCTGCTTCCTTCCGGGAGGTCTGCAGCATCTTTGGTGCTGCCTGCCGGTTCACGGCCGGCTTGTAAGTCTTTGTTGTTCAGATAACGGTGGATGGATTCCGAAGCCCGGTGCCCCTGGGCTACCGATTCTACCAAAGAGGAAGGGCCGCTCACCATATCTCCTCCGGCAAACACACCCGCTTGCGAACAAGCCAGTGTTAAAGGATCCGTGCATATCCAACCTTTTTGCGCAGATATCCCGGAATCCAAACCGCTAAGGTCACATTCCTGCCCTGTAGCCGGTATTACCGTATCTGCAGCGATAACTTCCGATTGATCAGCATCCGTCTTCAGTGAACGGTTCCCGTCTGTATCGTATACGGTTACACATTTTTCCACTTCCAGTCCGTGAACCTTATCAGCTTGAAAGACCACTTTTTTGGGTGACCATGAATCCTGGATCTTTACACCTTCTTCAATGGCCTCCCTGATCTCCCAGGAATACGCAGGCATTTCTTCCCGGGTACGGCGATAGACAATGGTAACTTCAGCGCCCATGCGGACGGCTGATCGGGCTACATCCACGGCTACATTGCCCCCGCCGATCACTACTACCTTCGAACCTGTTTCAGGTGTTTTCCCTTCACTTATCTTGCGAAGGAAGGGGATACCATATAGAACTCCTTTCTTTTCAGCGTTTTCCAATGGTATTGACCTGGCTTTTTGCGCACCCAAAGCTATATATACCGCTTTATATCCCTGTTGTTTAAGGCTTTCAATAGTAAAGTCTTTGCCTAAAGTCTGCCCGGTTTTAACTTCAATGCCGGCATTTACCATCCGATCGATCTCATAGTCAAGCTGATCCTTTGGCAGCCGGTAATCCGGAATTCCGCTTCGCAAAGTACCTCCCAGTTTATCACTGCTTTCATACAGACTTACTTTATAGCCGTTTTTCACCAGGTCATGCGCACATGTCAATCCAGAAGGGCCTGCTCCGATAACAGCGATCTTTTCTTCCCGCCGGGGAACCTCCTCTTGATCACCATCAGCCGCAGTAACCGGTGTGTCGTCCAGCGTTCCGGCTTCCAGGTGTTTTTTCTCATAATCGGCGGCAAAACGCTTCAAATTACGTATGGATACCGCTTTATCGATCGTATTCCGATTACACTCATCTTCACAGGGATGATGGCATATCCGGCCACAAACCCCGGCAAAGGGCATTTTTTCTCTGATAATTTCCAGGGCTTCCCGGAACTTCCCTTTGGCAATTAGGGCTGTATATCCCTGTACATTAACACCGGCCGGGCAGCTTGTCTTACACGGGGCTGCAGGCGTGGATTTATCTATCGTATATACATTCGGTATGGCCTGCGGATATAGACGGTATATGGCTTTGCGGTTGGATAATCCCCCGTTAAATTCATCCTTCCTTACTACAGGGCATTCCGGCTCACATTCCCCACAACCGTTACATTCATGCTCATCAATATAACGTGCCTTTTTATGAATTGTAGCCGTGAAATTACCCGCTTCGCCTTCCAGCTTTTTCAGCTCCGCATAGGATATGATCTCAATATTCAAATGACGCCCGGTCTCTACAAGTTTGGGAGAGATCATGCACATGGCACAATCGTTGGTAGGAAAAGTCTTATCCAGTCTGGCCATATTCCCACCAATAGCCGGTTCTTTTTCCAGTAAATACACCTTATAACCCATTTCCGCACTATCAAGCGCAGCCTGCATGCCGGCAATGCCACCCCCGATAACTAATACTGAACCGATTTGTTTATTATCCATTATAATAAAGCCCTTTTTTAATTTTAATTATTGATCCGGTCTGAAAATTCAAAATTTATTACAACCCCTGAAGATCAGCTTTGCCTCATCTTTACCGGTTGATTGATTTTTACGGTTTCATACCCTTTTAGGGTCCGGGGCAAAAAGCCGCAGAAAAACAAACATGTTCTTTCAGACCGGACGCAAAGCGTGTTTGATATAGTGTAACTTATTGATTGTTCATTTGGTATATAGATCACGGGTGTTGATTGGATACCTCCATATTAAGTAAAATTATTCCTTTTCGTATTCTTCAGTTATATACGTCTTGTAAATTGATCGCATAGGAACAAAATTCTTTTGCAGCCCCAGTTCTTTAGGCTTGCAGCCAAAAGCCAGGCCCATTAGCTGTGTGATAAAGGGTACCGGCAATGGCTGTTTAATATCATTTTTTTGCCGCACTGCCTTTTGCGATGTATCTAAGTTTGTCTGACACATTGGGCAGGAAACTGTAATGCAATCCACATTCCGCAGGCTTGCATCTTTTAAAATTTTGCCTACCAACTTTTCCGCGATGGGCTTAACCGTGATAAACAAACTGGCCCCGCAGCAATCGGTCTTATATGACCAATTCACTGCATTACCCCCTAAAACCTGTACAATTTTGTCCATGCTTACCGGATATTCCCGTGTATCAAATGATTTTTCCAGGGGAACACGGGTGTTCAGGCAACCATAATAACAGGCCACATTCAGCCCGTGTAAAGGATGTTTTACATGTCTTGCAATTGCCTCAAGTCCTGTCACATGTACGAAGAAGTCTAACACATTCCTCACTTTTACGGTTCCCTGATAAGGTGTGTCACTTTCCTGATTAAGTCTTTCCATCAAGTTTTTATCGCGGTTAAGTTCATATTCCGTACCCATTAACCGGTGGTAGCAGGAGGCACAGGGGACTACCAGTTCTTTGATCCCTTGTTTTTCTGCTAAAGCCAGGTTTTTATGATTAAGTTTAGAATTAAGCTCCTGATCTATTGATTTTACCGATGTAGCTCCACAACAGTTCCAGTTATCCATTATACGAAAGGGGATATCCATCACGCCGAAAACGCGTTCCAGGCTTTGCAAGTAATGGGATGAGCTGGTATTCAGGCTACAACCCGGATATAAAGCTATTGTATCTTTATCCATATATAAAATCTCCTTGTTGTTGATTGTAATTTTTGCTTTTGCCGGTTATAAGCAAAAGCATGCTCTCCGGTGATCACATCAGAAAGCTGCTCTGATCCATCTGCGAAAGCCCTTTACTGCCTTGGGGGGAAGAAAATGCAGTTTGTTTTTGAATAACATCCGGGGCGCTAACATGGCATTTTTTAATGGTTTCCCCAATCGCAAATTATATTCAAGCATGACCCTGAACTCATGAACCCTCCCTCTTCTCTTAATATCATCTGTAAATACCATGAGTACACAAAAAATTCCCCGG
>JAWOBQ010000327.1:0-8890 GCA_046484255.1 Bacteroidales bacterium
ATAAAAGATCGGTAAATGGCCGATTATTTTTATGATCTCCGGAGTGGATAGCCGCATGGCATCTTTTTCGGTGGTAATGATGATCTCATTTACAGAGACGATCTTATCGAATGTATCTTTGATCTTGCGGGCATCTTTAGGGGTGAACTTGTGGTGGTCGGGGTATTTTAGCTTGTGTAGCTCGAAGCATTCCTGCGCGATCTTTCCTTCCAGCGGATAAGGGTTTGCGATGCCGGTAACCATAAGGATAGCATAAGTTTTGCCCCATTTTGGCGTATGCTGAACCACAGGAAGAGGCCGGGGGGTCTTGTACTTCATATAAGAAAAACACAATAGCTGCCGGGCAGACGGTTTGAGCTCTTCTGTCAGCGTTCGGCGTGTTATGGGAGAAAGTACTTTTCCCGACTTGGAGATCACAATAATATCAGCTCGTTTTGAGCTGCTGCGAAATTCGCGCAAGCGGCCGGAGGGGAGCAGATAGTCTTTATGGTAGGGATGAAAAAAATCGGAAATTAAAATGTTCAGGCCCCGCTGTATCCAGCGATGCTGAAAAGCATCATCCAGTAAGATCACGCCTATCCCGGGATGAGCCTGAAGCAACTTGCGGCAGCCCCGGACACGGTTCTCATCGACGGCTGTAATTACAGCATCCTCTTTAAAGTGTTGATAAAATTGCATGGGCTCATCACCGACGGTGGTTGCATCGGAATTTGAATCCACCAGATAAAAGCCACGGGTTTTTCGGCGATAGCCCCGGCTCAATATGCCTACAGTATATTCCGACTTAAGTAAATTGGCGAGATATTCCACGTGGGGTGTTTTCCCCGTTCCACCTGCCGAAATGTTGCCAACAGATATTACAGGAACACCTACCGCCTTTGAAGGCAAGATATGCCAGTCGAAAAGCTTGTTCCTCAACCCTGCCAGTATTCCATAAAGCAACGAAAAAGGATATAGTAGTATTCGGAATAGAATATTCATAATATACCGGATTGTCCGGATTTTGTTGTTTCCATGCGCTCTGTTGCAAAAATATGAAAATTATTTTAAAATCATTCTTAATCAGCCAATAAAACCAGAAGCCCCGGTTGGAAGGGCTATTTAACAATACTCAGGGCCGAATTTTTGTTTTACCTGCTTTACGTATTCGCGGATCTTTTGTTCA
Source organism: Bacteroidales bacterium (assembly GCA_046484255.1). Lineage (GTDB taxonomy): Bacteria > Bacteroidota > Bacteroidia > Bacteroidales > PWNQ01 > PWNQ01. Next base: position 1,166 of record JAWOBQ010000327.1, read on the forward strand.
TCTTGCTTTTTGCAGATCAGCAGGGCTTTTTCATCGTCTACAACGATGTAGTCTTTAAGCCCCTGAATAACGGTTGCTTTGTTCGGGGAAAGCTTGATAACGCATCCTTCGGTATCATCCAAAATCAGCTTTTCCCCACGGATAGCATTGCTATTGGCATCCAGGCCGGAGTGTTCATATAGCGATCCCCAGGTGCCAATGTCCGACCAACCGATATCGGTACAAAGAACGTGCACATTATCGGCTTTCTCCATAATGCCGTAATCGATAGAGATGGTATCACATTTGTCGTAGATGTCTTTGACCGCTTGCTTTTCCTCAGCAGTGTTGATCTTATCAAGATGCTCTGTGAATAAACGGTTTAACTTTGGCAGATAAGCGTCAAAGGCTTTCAGAATGCTGCTCACCGACCAGATAAACATACCGGAGTTCCAGTAGTAATTGCCCGACGATAAAAACGACCGGGCTGTAGTAAGGTCCGGTTTTTCAGTAAATTGCAATACAGGATGAAGACTATAGTCTTCTGTTGCTTCAATCTTTTGTGTTCTATCTGCTTTGATATATCCATAGCCGGTCTCCGGGCGGTGGGGACGTATGCCAATGGTAAGCAGGCTGTTGTGGGTGCCCGCATAGGTAAAACCCGCTTTTGCAACACGGCTGAATACATCTTCTTTCATGATCAGATGATCGGAAGGAGCAACAATAATACGCGCATCAGGGGCTTTCTTTTGAATCTTATATGCACCGTATGCAATGCATGGGGCCGTATTACGCATCATGGGCTCTAATAAAATGTTGTCTGGCAAAATAGAACCTAAAAGCTGCTCGATATCTCCTTTATACCGCTCGTTGGTTACTACCAGTATGTTTTCTGCCGGACAAAAACGCCTTAGCCTGTCGAAAGTCTGCTCCAGCAATGTCTTGCCGGTGTCAAGGATATCTAAAAATTGCTTAGGCCGACTGCTTTGGCTCCAGGGCCAGAATCGGCTGCCAACTCCACCGGCCATAATGAGGGCGTAATTGTTTTTGTTTTCCATATCGTTTAAAGGTTTTGCTGCGGCTAAAATATAATTTATAATGGAGTTTTCCAAGTACCATATAAAAGAGACTCGGCTAAAAATACGAAATCTATTCCATCCGTTGAAGATTAGCTTTGTCTTATTCCTAAAACCTGTCTGGTATTCAGCGCCTTCAGCCTTTAGGCCGAAAAATATGCTGCTGTAAGGCAAAAAGTCAATTTTTAGTCCGGACTCACGTATGGGGTATTTATAGTGATTAAGTTGATTGAGTTGATTAAGTTTGGCTATAGCGCAGAGATCGGGCATTATTGACAAACACTATTTAGAGTCTGTCAATAAAGTCGCCAAGGTGTCTTAATGATCATGTCTCTGTTCAGAAGGTTCCATTTACAAGGCTTGCGCAGCCCGAAAATGCGCAGTTTACTCAGGTAAATGAGCAATTTTCGGGCAAGCGTAACGCAGTAAATGGGACTTTATGGACAGAGACTATTTAGAATAGAGCTAAAAGGAATAATTTTTTTTTTACAAAAAGGCCATAAAGTATAAAAATTATTAGCTTTGCCTGCTGTTTGCATCCATAAAAATTGCGTAAAATATCAGGCGAATAGCCTAAAAAACAATATTATATATGAAGAAATACAGTCTTTTATTGCTTTCCGTTTTTTGTGCTGTCTTTGCAGTAAAGGCACAACAGCTTAGTGATATGGAAGCTCGTTCTGTGGCTTCGGATTTTCTGGAACAGAAAAATAAAAGTGTTGAATCACAGGCTCTACAGGTAGAAGATATTGAAATTGAAGGCAATACGGTAGCGAAGCTGGTTACGGATCCTGAGCAAGGTTTTGTATTGATGGCTCCTGACAAGCGGATGAAGCCGGTTATTGGCTATTCCCTGAAAAATGATTTTGATCCTTCCAATATGGCACCTGCCCTGGAGGATTGGCTGAAGCAACTGGCTTCGGGTTCTTTGGTTAACCGTGAAGTGCATCCTGAATGGGAGCGCATTGCCGGAGGGGGTGCGGCTATTAAAGGGAAGGGATTCCCGGAAGTTACTCAGCTTATGACAGCCCGCTGGGGGCAGAGCTGGCCTTATAATGCTGATTGCCCTGAGCATCCCAATGGCTCCAACGGCCACACGCTGGTAGGTTGTGTAGCTACTGCCATGGCCCAGATCATGTATTACTGGGAATATCCGGATTCAGGACAGGGTAGTGAAACTTACTACTGGGGGCAACAATATACCGTGAACTTTGAGGAGGCTACCTATGATTATTCGCAAATGGATGATGTGATCTATAGCCAGAACCAGGATCATATCGCTGAACTCAGCTTTCATACCGCCGTCTCGGTTAAAATGAACTTTGGCCCCGCCAGCTCGGGCTCTTCTATTAAAAATGCGGAAAGTGCTTTAAAACAAAATTTTTCGTATATCCCTACGCTACGATATCGCGAACGGAATAATTATACGGATGTAGAATGGGAAAATATCATTCAAAATGAAATGCTTAGCGGGCGTCCTGTGCTGTATGCCGGGGTAGACAGTAGCCAGGGAGGACATGCCTTTGTGCTTGATGGTTTCCGCGACAGTTGCTATTTTCATATTAACTGGGGGTGGAATGGCGGAAATAATGGCTATTATCATCTCAACGATATGTCATCCTCCGGTGGAAATTTTTCCCTAAACCATAGGGCAGTTACAGGCATTATGCCCATCGGGGAAAGCCGATGTGGAGATTACTGGATGACCGCCCCGGATTATACCTTTGATGACGGGAGCGGCTATTCCTATTATCCTAATAATATTTCTTGCTCTTACCTGATAGAACATCCCGAAAATGGCCCTTTGGATTTACAGTTCACTAAATGGCAACTGGCCGATGCCGAAGATGAGGTTACTATTTATGACGGGAAAAATGAAAACGCCCCGGTGCTTGCCAAATATGACGGCACAGATACCCCTGCACTTCTTACCTCAAGCTCCAACAAGGTGTTTATCACATTTGAAACCAACGACAATGGAAAGGATCTTGGCTGGGATCTTAAATATTCTACTAAAGCCACAACAGTGAAGGAACATGACTGGCAGAAGCTTACTGTTGCACCGAATCCCGCAGAAAATCAAGCGATTATCTCCGGTGCCCCAAAAGGTAAGCTTAATGTGTTTAGCATGGATGGACGGAAAGTGTTTCACGAAAATAACGGTATCGAAGACCGGTATTCCCTGGATGTTTCCAATATGCCACAAGGAATTTATATGGTCGAAATTATCTCTGAAGCCGGGGAGCGTAACGTGCAAAAGCTGATCGTACGCTGATGTGGGACGACGGAAAGGGGAGCGGTGAGCGGTGAGAGAAGAGCGATGAGCGGGTAAGCGGTAAGAGAAGAGCGATGAGCGATAAGCGATGAGAAGGTGGGAGTGGTGGTTTTGGGAAGAGCGGTGGTTTTTATGGTTTCGGGAGAGCTTGAATAAGTTTGCGGGTGTAATCCTGTTTTGGGTTTTGGTAAAGGGTATCGGCTTCACCTTGTTCGATGAGTTTTCCGTCTTTCATTACCAGCACACGATCAGACATATATCGTACTACGGAGAGGTCGTGAGAAATAAAAATATAGGTAAACCCAAAGTTTTCTTTTAATGTATTGAACAGGTTAAGCACTTGGGCCTGAACGGAGACATCTAAAGCGGAAACGGATTCGTCGCAGATAATAAACTCGGGTTGTAAAGCCAGTGCTCTGGCAATGCATGCTCGTTGTCGTTGTCCTCCGGAGAATTCATGGGGATACCGGTTATAGTGGTTTTCAGAGAGGCCTACTTGTTCGAGCAATTCAATTACTTTATGTTTTCGCTGTTTTTTTCCCTGCAGCAGCTTATGTACCCGCAAGGGCTCTTCAATTGCACTTCCGATAGTACTTCTGGGGTTGAGGGAAGAATAGGGGTCCTGAAAAACGATCTGCAGTTTTTTCCGGAGCCGGCGAATTTGTTTTTTTGATAGCCGGCCCAGGTTTTGGTTTTTATAAAAGATATTGCCGGAATTGGCTTTGATCATGCCTAATAGCGTACGCCCCAGGGTTGTTTTCCCGCAGCCGGATTCTCCCACAAGGCCCAGTGTTTCGCCGGGGTATACATCGAAGCTCACTGAATCGACGGCTGTAAAGTATTCGCGGGGTTTGAACAAAGGATTCTTTCCGGGATATTGTTTTACCAGCTTATGGACTGTTACGATAGGTTGTTGGCTGTAAAGGGTTTTATGCCTGGCTTTTCGTGTTTTCAGGCTAACATTGTTATGATTTTGGTGGGGACCGGCATTGTGCATAAAGTCTTTGATGGTAAGCAGGCGTTTGGGGCGGCTGTCGAGCGGCGGACGGCAGGCGAGCAGCCCACGGGTGTATGGATGCCGGGGTTGACTGAAAATGTTTTTAGCGCTGCCTTTTTCTACTATTTCGCCTTTGAGCATTACAGCTACTTCATCGGCAACTTCCGCAATAACGCCCAGATCATGAGTGATAAAGATAATGCCCGTATGGTATTTTTCCTGTAAGCGCTTCATTAGCTGCAGTATAGTTTTTTGTACCGTGACGTCCAGGGCAGTAGTGGGTTCATCCGCGATCAGGATATCCGGTTCGCAGGCCATCGCCATGGCGATCATGACACGTTGTTTTTGACCTCCCGATATCTCATGCGGATACGCAGCATATATCTTTTCAGGTTGAGGCAAAAGGACTTCATAAAACAATTCGATGACTCTGGCCTTAATTTTATTTTTTTGTCCCGGCCGGTGGCGGTGGATGATCTCGGCTATCTGGTTGCCGCAGCGAATAACGGGGTTCAGGGCTGTCATCGGCTCCTGGAAGATCATGGAAATGCGGTTGCCCCGGATATCGCGCATGGCTTTTTCCGGGGCTTTTCTTAGATCAACAAGCTTCCCATCCTGCTGAAACAGCATGGACCCCCCGCTGATGCGGCTCTGCTTTTGAGGTAGTAAACCCATTATGGCCAGGGAAGTAACGCTCTTGCCGGAACCAGACTCTCCTACGATGCCCAGGGTTTGCCCTTTCTCCAGACTGAACGAAACACCGTGAATAACTGCCTGCTCTACGCCTTCCGTATGAAAAGAGATACTAAGGTCTTCAACCTTTAACAATGCCATTCTGTGTTCGATTTATTCCGCATCCCTGTATTTAAACTTATCGCCGGTTTCCTCAATGATTCGCTGGTAAAAGGATTCTTTGTAGCCGGGTTGTTTTACGTGCGGGTTTTGTTGCTCCGGGTTTGGCCTTTTGATGTTTCCGTCCATGTATTTTGTAAACAGGTACTCGTAAAAGTCACTCCATTCGTCCAGCAGGCTGTTGGCTGTATTTAACGAATAATCTGTGATAAACTGAGTGCCCAGCTCCTGATCTTTTTTGTATAATTCTGTGGCGGCTCTGTCGATGGCCGGAGTATAGTTGATGTATTTGGTTTCCAGGGCCTGTTGTTTTTTATGAATATCCGGGTGTACCCGGTCGTAGAACAGATATGCCAGATGTGCTACACGGTTAAATATCCAAAAGGCCGCATCCTGTTTATATTCCATCAACGAGCCGTATCCTTCGGAATATCTTTCGGGGATCTGTTTTGCCCCACAATAGATGGGCGTATAGACTGTAGAAGCAGCATCGTCTACACTAAACCAGTATAGCCCTCCGATGGCATCGGGCAGCCAGTTCCTTGACTGGGAGACAAACGAGAACCCGGTTTGCTGGGTAGCTGTAGCCCGCTCATTAACATAGGTTTCATCCTCTACATCCCAGGTAAGAGGCCGCCAGCGGTACGGGATCCCAAAGCCGCCTGCTCCGGGCCCTTTGCTCATGTCAAGTTCCGTGCCCTCCAGGTGGTCGCGCATGCTGTTCATAACATCATGAACACTTAATTTCTCTTCCGGCTCAATCCATAAAGGCATGCGGTTGGTCGCATAATCATGCGATCCACGTTCAATATTGCCTTTGGCATAATCCAGATGCTTTTCCATACCGGAATGGATATCTTTGAAAAAAGACCATACCCTGATCTCACAAAAACGGGCACCGCCAAAATCTACCGGAGCATAGGTGTCGGAAAAACTGAAGTCTTCATCTTCCCCGTCAAAATAGTCCATCTTCCGGGCAAAATCAATGACATCCGAAGCGTGAAAAGTGGTTTGGCTTTTGTCAAACCAGTTGTTCTCTTCCTGTAAGGGAAAGGTGGTGATCCGTGCCTGGTTCGCATGAGCAGATACATAACCGTCAGGGATCATGCGAGCTACCCACACTGCCCCTTTTTCCTCTTCTCCCTTGCTGATCATCTCCATAATCCATACTTCATCTTTATCGGCGATGGAAAAAGATTCTCCGCTCGAATAATATCCATGCGTTTCTACCAGTTCGGTTATTATTTTTATGGCTTCCCGGGCTGATTTGGATCGCTGAAGTGCGATATACATTAAACTGCCGTAATCCATGATCCCTTCGGGGTCGCGGAGCTCACTGCGGCCCCCGTAAGTGGTTTCCCCTATGACTACCTGAAATTCATTCATGTTCCCTACTACGGAATATGTCTCTGATACCTGTGGGATCTCTCCCAGGTATTTCCCCGTATCCCACTCGTAAATGTCCAGCATACTGCCCTCTTTATGAGTGCCTGCAGGGTCAAAGTATAACTCGCCGTATAAAACATGCGAATCAGCTGCATAGCTGATCATGGTCGAACCATCGGTGGAAGCCCCTTTGGTTACCAGAAAATTCGTGCAGGCCTGTAAACTGCCTTGCCCCGTGTAAAATAAGCCCGCAAAAATTAATAACAGGCTGAAAATGCTCGAATGTTTGTTGATTTTTACCATAACTGTACGATTTTATTTTATTATTGTGTATCCTCCTGAAAACCTGGCTGTAATGATTCCTGCTCGTTGATTAAACCAGGTACGAAAATAGTTGTTTCTGTCAGACAAAAATATATTTTTTTTCGAAAGTAATTATGAGTCCGGTCTAAAAACTCAAAATTTATTGCACCCGCTAACGATCAGCTTTGCCCAATCTCTAAAGGGCGGCTGATTTTCAGCGGCTTCACCCTTTAGGGCTCGGGGTAAAAAGCCGGTGAAAATTAAATGTGCTTTTTTTAGCCCGGACTCAATAATGATGGCTGATGTGGTTTTTGGAAATAAGTTAAAGATCAATACTGTACGGTGAAAAAGAAATAAATGGAATTTTGAAAATAAATTGTATTTTTGCATAAATAGGGACTGTCTATAAAGTTGGGTGGTTGGTCCAGAATGTTGGAGATCAAGGGTTAATTCCTTTTTATCAGGGCCTGCCCGGTGTTTAGCGGGAGCTTATCCCATTTTTATGGGGACCTGCGAAGTATTTAAAATTTAGGAGTTTACCCTGGTAAATGACTATTTAAATACGAGTATAAGGAAAAACCGGATATGATGGATAAATGAGTTGATTAAGTTGATTAGCTTTTTTTTATGCTGGCCTTTTTTCCGAATGGAACAATGGTTTTTTAAAAAAATCCGGATCGGGTTACATACGATTTATTCAGTGCCATCTGCTGCGTTGTGAAAGCCTTGAAACAGACTGCTATGGCTGCGACTATCGACGCCTTGCATCTGACCTGAACTTAATGCATGCATAATACAGCTTAGATAGGTTGATATCAAATATTTAAATAATATTTTCGTTATTACGTTATAAAAGG
>JAWOBQ010000338.1:0-6074 GCA_046484255.1 Bacteroidales bacterium
GCTTAAGCATTGCTCCAGAAAGTACTTGACATTGTAATTAACTATTATAACCGATAACTGCATGCGCCTTCAAAAATAAGTAGTTTTAACGGGTTGAGAGTGTATCAAAGGCATTTTGGTCTTAAAGTATACAATTATTCAGCGTTTTTTATCCTTGCATCTCAAATTGATAAACTTTCAATCCCGGCTATTAAAACAGAAAAATCTTGAATTTATTCTGTTTTAATGCTCCGGCAAAGATAAATGTTTTATACGTATGCCTGAAATCTGTGTGATGGATTGCCCGGAAAAATGATCAGACGAAACGCCGCTGAGACGAAACGCCGCTATAAAGGTATTTCTGATTTTCAGCAAGGAAGCCGGAAATTGTTGTTTGCAGCCTGGCTCTTGATTGATCCGGCTTTATAAGGCGTTAAAAAACTGAAAACCGGCTAAGACTAGAGCCGGTTTTCAGCCTAATTCAAAAAAAAAAGAAGGGCGGTTAACCGGCTTCCTGAAACTGTTGAATCGCTTCAAGTGCCTCTGCACCATACATCACAGAAGGACCTCCGCCCATAAGGATGGCTACACCAATTGTTTCTGTGATCTCTTTTTTGGTAGCTCCGGCTTTAAGGGCATCATGGACGTGAAATGCTATACATCCGTCACAACGCACCGTTATAGCAATGCCCAGACTGATCAGCTCTTTCATTTTTGTGTTTAATGCACCATCTGCCACGCCAGCGTGATGGAGCCCCTGAAAGGCTTTCATAGTCGACGGGATCTCTTGTCCCAGATCTTTCATCAGTTTTCTTAGCTTTTCATAATGCTCTGGATAATTCATTGTTAATCATTTTTAGGTTTATAATTCTATTTTTAAATATGCCTGATCTTTTTATGAAACGATAGTAAATCGTATCAAATATGAGGCCGCTGTAAAAATAAGCTGCACGGATATTTTCCGCAGCGATATACAGTGTCCTTTGCATATATCAACACGTTGAACAAATCAAGCCTGTTCTATGTTCATAGATGGAAAAAAGAAGTTATAAAACATACGCAATGGCCCAAACCCGTTGTAGGATCACCGGGATACCGGCAGGTTAAAGCAACGATCATGAATAAAGATCAAAAAAGTAATATAATTAATATTATGTTAAATAGAAAATATCAAAAAATAAGGGAAGCCTTGCATGGCTCCCCTTAAATATTCCGAAGCTTTCTCCTCCTAAACTATTTATTGATTAAGCTCCGCGTTAATATCTTTCAATTTTTCCGTTTGGTCGGTACGGGTATACAGTTCTTTTAATGCGAGCAAGGTATTTTGATCATCGGGTTTCATTTCATGGGCTTTTTCCAGGTATGGTAATGCATTTTCAAATTGGTTATTGGCTTTATCCTTCAAGGCCTCATATTCATCTTCAGCTTGCAGTGGCAGATCATTTGCTTGTGAGAGCAATTCCACGCCTTTGTTAAAGTATAAAGCTCCCAGGTTGTAGATCGCGTCAAAATAATCCTCTTTAAGTTCTATGGCTTTTTTATAATTCTTAACTGCCCGGTCAAACAGATCCTCTCTTTTCTCTTCGTTAAGCATACTATCTTTGGATGATTGTTCATAAACTACGGCAACATTATAATAGAGTTGTTCATTATCAGGTTGTTTCTCCATTGCAAGATTCAGCAGTTCGGTAGATTTTTCGATTTCCCCTTTGGCAAGATAGACATTTGTAAGATTGATAAGCACGTTATAATCATCGGGGAAGCGTTCTCTTCCTTCCTTCAGGATATTTTCGGCTTTAGCGGTATCTTCTTGTCTCAGGTAAATTTCTCCGGCGGATGTATAAATTGCAGGTTCCTGATAATTATGTTGCATTAATTGCTTGTATAAGTCCAGTGCTTTATCCAGTTTTTGGGCATTGGTTGCGGCGACAGCTGCGTTAAAAAGGCTGTTGGTATCGGTTTCCCCAAAGGTTTTTTTGATCTGGTAGGTTTTCTCAAAAGCGCCGATAGCTTCTTCAAACTCTTTAGTATTATAATGATTCACGGCCTGGTTGTAAAACAAGTTCCCCAGGCGCATTAATTCCTGAGAAACAGGATTCAGATATTCGTCATCTTCATCCAGTTCAATCGTTTTCTGAAAAGCTTTATAAGCCGTTAACAGAGGCTCATCGGCTAAATCCTCATAGGCTCCCTCGGCAGGTTTATTAAAACTCTCCACTTTATTGTCACTGTCAAAATAGATCACCATATCCGGCTCATATTCCATCCGTTTACGGCGGTTTTTAGCCGGGTCGCCCAGCAACTCTTTAACTTTGCTCCTATCCATGCCCTCTTCAATGGCATCATCCATGGTTGATATAATATAGATCGACATATATATTCGACCTTTATAATACCATGTTTTGGGATCATTTTTTGTTTTTTCATGTTCCAGCGCTTCATGGATATTTTCTTTTGCTTCATCCAGCCGCAGATCATTCAGATAGTTGATCGCGCTTTGCAACTTCACCGGCTGTGCATACCCCAGGCTGCATAGAATTACAGCCACTCCTGCTAAAATTAAACGTTTCATAGATCTTGATTTTTACAAAGCATTTCTTACTGCTATTTATGCTTCTTTGATTAATTATCCTTATCCCTGTCAGAACGCAAAGTTCTATATTCTCCTTATCTCGATATCGTCCCTTTATGCATAGTTAACACATTTTGCTGTTTATTATTGTGTTTACAACGATCTTCCCCTTAAGCCTTTTGTTGTTCGTACAATAAATCGGGATTCATAGGATGCATATTTTTTTATAAGCCGGAAAATCCCGGTATTGCCTTATCAGAAATTAGATAACAATTTTCCTGCCAAACCCAAATGATCACATTTGGGGTTTCTCATTATTTAGTTCATTATCAAGCGAATTTTCACTTTCCGTTTGGATTATTTTTTCTTCCTCTACATTTTCGGGTTCGGAAACTTTAGCAACAGCGGCAATATCATCTTTTCCGCCGAGGTTGATCAGCCTGACGCCCTGCGTGGCTCTTCCCTGTTTTCTTAGCTGTTCCACGGGCATTCTGATGGTAATTCCTGAGCGTGTAATGATCATCAGGTCGTCTTCATCATTTACATTTTTGATGGCGATCAGCTTACCGGTTTTCTCTGTGATATTCATGGTTTTCACGCCTTTCCCTCCCCTGTTGATAATTCTGTAGTCTTCCAGTTTTGAGCGTTTTCCGTATCCTTTTTCCGAGACTACCAGGACATCTGCATTATCCTGTTCTTGCAGGCAAACCATTCCGACGACATAATCGTCGGTTGCATTAAGACGTATACCTCTGACTCCAGCGGCGGTTCGACCCATAGAGCGAACATCTTTTTCATGGAAGCGAATCGAGCGCCCGTAATTTGTAGCCAGCATCATATGATCATTTCCGGAAGTTTTCCGTACGGCCAGCAATCGATCATCATCATTAATCGTGATGGCATTGATCCCGGCCTGGCGCGGGCGCGAATATTCTTCCAGTGGGGTTTTCTTCACCCTTCCTTTTTCAGTCGCCAGCATCAGGTATTGGCCTTCTATACTTTCTTTATTCTTCAGGTCCTGTACTTTAATCACAGCCTTCACCTTATCTGCCGGGTCAATTTGGATCAGGTTCTGTATAGGCCGTCCTTTGGAAACCTTGACCCCTTCCGGGATCTCATAAACCCTAAGCCAATAGACTTTACCAAATTCAGTAAAGATAAGCATATAATCATGGTTATTAGCGATGTACAGCGATTCTATAAAATCCTCATTTTTCGTACTGCTTCCTTTAGCGCCTTTCCCTCCGCGGGCCTGAGTACGAAATTCCGACAATGAGGTGCGTTTAAGGTAGCCATGATGTGAAAAGGAAATAACCACCTGTTCATTTTCTATGGTATCCTCTATGCGAAAATCTTCTGCCGAGTATTCAATTGTTGATTTGGGTGGATCCGCATAACGTTCTTTAATTTCCAGCAGTTCGTTCTTGATGATCTCCATGCGCAATCCTTCATCGGCCAGAACACTTTTCAGGTATTCGATGGTTTTCATGAGTTCTTCATACTCTTCTCTTACCTTGTTGATCTCCAGACCGGTAAGTTTTTGCATACGCATGGCAAGGATGGCACGCGATTGTTCTTCGGAGAGGCTAAACTGCTCCATCAGCCCGTTTCTGGCTTCTTCCGGAGTATGTGAGTTCCGGATAAGCTGGATCACGGCATCCAGGTTATCCAGGGCAATAATAAGTCCTTCCAGAATATGGCCTCGTTTTTCGGCTTCTCTGAGTTCATATTCTGTTCTTCGGATCACCACATCATGGCGATGCTCAACAAAATGACGCACAAGGTCTTTCAGGTTCAGTTGCTCCGGGCGCCCGTTTACCAGTGCAATATTATTGACACTAAAAGATGTTTGCAGCGCCGTATATTGGTATAATTTATTTAATACCACATTGGGCATGGCATCGCGTTTGAGTTCATAAACGATCCGCAGCCCTGAGCGGTCGGATTCATCCCTGAGGTCTGATATTCCTTCTATTTTTTTATCATTCACCAGGTCAGCGGTTTTTTTGATCATATCGGCTTTATTGACCATGTATGGGATCGAACTAACAATGATCTGCTGCCGGTCTGAGCCCGGGATATCTTCTATATTTGCCTCACCGCGGACCATTACGCGCCCACGGCCGGTTTCAAAGGCTTTGCGCACTCCTTCATAGCCATAAATAATCCCTCCTGTAGGGAAATCCGGGGCTTTAATATGTTCTATCAGCCCTTCTATTGTGATATCATGATCGTTGATATAAGCAATAGTACCGTCGATGACCTGCCCCAAATTATGGGGAGGCATATTGGTAGCCATTCCCACTGCAATGCCGGAGGCTCCGTTGATCAGCAGGTTAGGGATCCTTGTGGGCAATACTGTAGGTTCTTCCAGGGTATCATCAAAGTTCATCTGGAAGTTAACGGTTTCTTTGTTAATATCCACCAGCATATCTTCGGAGATACGCATCATACGGGCTTCGGTATAACGCATTGCTGCCGGGCTGTCACCATCGATCGAACCAAAGTTCCCCTGCCCGTCTACCAGCATATGCCGCATCGACCAGGGCTGGGCCATACGGACCATGGCGTCATAAACCGAGGTGTCACCATGCGGGTGATACTTACCCAGCACCTCTCCTACTATTCTGGCAGATTTTTTATGGGGTTTATCATGAGTCAGGTTTAACTGGTGCATTCCATACAAAACCCTGCGATGCACTGGTTTCATGCCGTCCCTCACATCCGGAAGCGCCCTGGAAACGATCACACTCATGGAGTAATCGATATAGGCCGTCTTCATTTGATTGTCAATATTTACTTTATAAATCTTTTCGCCTTCGCCTTCCATCTGATTTTGTTTCTATTAGTTTGTAAATAAATAACTTAACCCCTTATCCGGGGGGCTTATTTTTAGATACGAAAATACATAAAATATTCCGGATTATCCATTATAAAACAAGGTTTATTATAAACAAAGCAATGTTGAAAATCATACCCAAAAAATGAAAGTCTCAACATAAAAGCATATACCTTTGCTCAACAAAAGGCACAATATTTGTGTTACTCATATACCCCGTACCGACAAAACGGAAATAAACAAAGAGTCCGGTCTAAAAAGGTCACATTTGATTTTCACCGGCTTTTTACCCCGAACCTTAAAGGGTGAAGCCGCTGAAAATCAGCCTCCCTTTAAGGATGGGGTAAAACTGATTTTTAGCGGCTGTGATACATTTAGTGTTTTTAGACCGGACTCAACAAAGCAAAAAAAGAAAATAAACAGGCATACGTTGTAAAAACAGGCGAACAAACAAAACGGCATGCACATTTTGTCTTGTGAAAGACCGGGACAGAACAAAACGAAAAACAAAAGTTATATGAAGGCAAAATTCTCTCAAGAGGTAAAAGATGTACTCACCTATAGTCGTGAAGAGGCTACTCGTCTTGGTAATGATTATATTGGTGTAGAGCATCTTCTTTTAGGCATGTTGCGTCAGGGCGAGGGGAAAGCGGTTCAGCTGTTAACATTCATGGATATAAATAT
>JAWOBQ010000067.1:0-9485 GCA_046484255.1 Bacteroidales bacterium
ACTGAGCTATCTCGCCATTTGTATTTTACTGCCTTGATTGTGGTTTTCAATTACGGCTGCAAAAGTAGTAAAACAAATGAATAATAAAACCCTTCTTCAGATATTTTTTGCATATTTTTTCTTAACTATCATCGCATCATCGCATCAACGCATTATCGCATCATCGCATCAACGCATCATCGCATCACCGCATTATCGCATCATCGAATCAACGCCAAATCGCTCTTCCCATTTAATCATTCTCTGGTATATCGAAAGCATTGGCATGGGGGTTTCATATTACGAGCGCGGGAATTTTCTCCAGAGTTTCCGGATGCGGTGCATGTTCACCTGGGCCATAAACACTCCTGCTATGACGATTCCCATTCCCAGGATCTTTCCGGTTGTAAACTCCTCTCCTACCCAAAAGTAAGAAACTACGGCCGTGATGATCGGGATAAGGTTTGTAAAGATATTTGTTTTAGAAACTCCAAGTCCGCGGATAGCATTTACATAAAAGATAAAAGCAAAAGAGGATGCAAAAACGGCCAGCATGATCAGGGAGAACAAAAGCTCTGCGTTGAAGGTTGCCTGTTGCAGGTCACCTGCATCCATAAAAAGAAACACGGGCAAAAAATATATAGCTCCGATAATATTTTGATAGGTGATAATGGTGAGGGAAGAATAGGTTTTTGCCAGTTTTCCCATCAACACCGAGGAAAAAAGCCCTGCCACAACAGCAAGGCCCAGGAACAAAAGGCCCAGCGGTTCAACTTCCAGTTTCATTCCTTTGCCGGTAACCATCATCAAAATCCCGGCAAAAGAGATGAATATGCCGGCTATATTCAATAATCCGATCTTTTCCTTTAAGACTACAAAAGCGAGCACCGGGGTAAGCACGGGGATCAGCGCGATCATCACCGAACTGATGGTAGCGGTGGAAAGCATCACCCCATAATTTTCACCGGTAAAGTATAAAAAGGGCTCAAAGAAAGCCGAAAGCAAAAACCATTTGAAATCCCTCCGGTGAACCGGTTGTTTTTGCCTGAAAACCGTAATAAATGCATATAACAGAAGGGAAGAAACGATCAACCGGAAAAAGATCACACTGACAGGGCTAAGGTAATCCAACACGATCTTCGTCCAGACAAATGAAAAGCCCCAGAAAAGCATGGCAAGGACGGCATACAAATAAATAACTGCACTTTTCTTCTGTTGTAACATGCCCGCAAAAATACCAAAAATGATCTGTGTATCGCTCACTAACTTTGCAGTTCTGATTTTTTTTTTATCTTTGCAAAGATTTTCGCTAAAAAACGTAAACCATAGCGAGCTTACCGGTCCCGGAAATTACGGGCATCTTTTATGGGAAACAGCATAAATGATATTCAGAACTTTATCACCAGAATCGAAATCGTAAGTTTTCGCTCCGTTGTTACTGCGCCGGCTGCAACAAAGAAAGGCTCCGGATTGTTTTCTTTTCATTATTTCAAAAATATTTTAATCTCATAAACCTAAAAACAATTTGTCATGTTAAAAATTGAAGTCATTAAACGTGAAGAAGATTTTGATAATTTACCTATCAGTCGCACGGACTATGTAGATTTCTTATACGACCATCTGGATCGTTTCCGGGACGAGAAGAGAGCCATCAACAAATGTCTGGATTTTGCATTTGAAAAACATGGAGGACTGGGTGGTTTTTTACTTGCCGGGATCAAGGATGGCAAGCTGGTAGGCGCACTGGTGATGAATCACACAGGCATGAGTGAATTTATTCCCGAGAATATACTCGTTTATGTTGCGGTACACGAAGACATGCGTGGAAAAGGTTTTGGGCAGGAGATCATCAACAAGGCTTTACATATGGCAGAAGGGAATGTGAAATTGCATGTGGAATATGATAATCCTGCTAAACGGCTCTATGAACGTGTCGGTTTTATTTCCAAATATGCAGAAATGCGTTACGAAAAATAAGCCCGTAAAGCTGTTTTCAACAGCCCTTCGGGCTTTTGCAGGGTGCTGTATTCTTTCAAAATAAGAATTAACGGAATTCAACTACTGATAATCAATCGCTTTTTTTATTTAACCAGATATTTTTAATTTATGGCAGACCTAATCGTAGATACCCATAAGATCATTCGCAATATTGAGAAGATTGACAATTTTCTGAAAAAGCACAATTCCAAGTGGACGCTAGTTACCAAGATATTATCGGGCAACAAAAAGTTGCTGGAACCTATTCTGAATCATCCTGTTATTGATAATATTCATTCGGTAGGCGATTCCAGGCTTTCCAGCTTACGCACGATAAAAAAGATCAAGCCTGAGATTCAGACCATGTATATCAAGCCCCCTGTTCAGTCTTTAGTCCGCACGGTCATATCATGTGCCGATATCAGTCTTAATTCATCATTCAGCACTATCGAGGCGTTGAATGAAGAGGCCCGCCGGCAGGGAAAAATACATAAAGTGATCATCATGGTTGAGCTGGGGGAGCTTCGCGAGGGCATTCTCAGGGAAAACATCGTGGATTTTTACCAGCGCGTATTTAACCTGGACCATATAGAAACGATCGGTCTGGGCTCTAACCTGGGATGTATGTATGGAGTAGAACCCACCTATGATAAGCTGATACAGCTTTCGCTATACAAAGAGCTTCTGGAAAGCAAGTTCAACCGGAAGCTGGAATTGATCTCCGGCGGAAGCTCGATCACATTACCATTAATCAATAAGAAAAAAGTGCCCCCGTCCATGAATCATTACCGTATCGGAGAAGCTGCTTTTGTGGGCACCTCTCCTTTCGACGGTAAAAAATTCAAAGACCTTTCCGTAGATGCTTTTAATGTTGGGGCGAATATCATTGAACTGGAACAAAAAGAAGTAGTCCCCGACGGCAATATCGGGGAAGGAAATGTAGGACATGCTGCAGAATTTAGCGGAAATGAAACGGAAAAAAGGTACCGGGCTATTGTCGATTTTGGCAGTATTGATGTGGATGTGGATGAACTGTTTATTAAAGACAAGCATATTAACTTCCTGGGAACCACCTCAGACATGACTGTCTATGATCTGGGTAAAAATCTGAAGCAGGGGAACCGTACACGCTATAAAGTAGGCGACCAGATCAAACTGATACCCTCATACATGGCTGTAGCACGCCTGATGAATTCGAAGTTTACGGAAGTGAAAGCAAAATAGCAATTTCCTGCCTCAGGCCATACGCATTGGCAAAGGCAGGAAATCAGGATACAGCTTCCTGATATTGGAGCATCCTTTGTTTATAGATTATCGGAGCGGGGAAGGTATTCTGCTACCGTGAATTAAAAAAGAGTCCAGTCTAAAAAGGTCACATTTGATTTTCAGCGGTTTACCCCAAACCCTAAAGGGTGAAGCCGCTGAAAATCAGCCACCCTTTAGGGATGGGGTAAAGCTGATTTTGAGCGGCTGTGATCAATTTAGTGTTTTTAGACCGGACTCAAAAAAGCATACTCACGCCCGTAGTACAACATTTGTTCCGTATAGTTGCCGGGATAGGTTATTTTTATGTCTGTCACCTTAGCGTTTTCCCTGATCACTTCAAAATCCGGGTTCATAAACCCGCCATATGGGGCGATGCCAAGTTTTTTGAATCGCTCAAGCACTTCCTTATGGAGTTTTCGGTCTACCTTCACCCCATACTTTTCCACCAGGGCTTTTGCGGCCTGATAGTCTCCTTCTGATTTAATCCGCTGCACTTCTGCCAACAACTGTGCGAACAGATCTCTCAATTTTTCATGATCATTAACGACAAGATATGTTTTCCCGTTATTGACAATACACTCTATCACTTTTTCACCGGCTCCTTTTTCGTAAACCCAGCCGGCGATAAGCTGCCGGTTTCGCATATGCGCCTGCTCGATATCTTTCCCCGGCTCGATGCGGGTTAGCTGTGTCATTAACCCCCCTCTGATATAGGCATTATACATTGCTTTAGCCATATTTGGGGAAGGCATAAGTTGCAGCTCTGTCATTTTAGGGTCCATCATATAATACAGGGCAAAAAGATCGGCCCGGGCTTCTTCCAGCGGTGCGGCATAGTTCTTTAATGCTTCGGGGGAAGTGCCGGGCAACAACTGTCCGGAGCCATGCCCCAAACACTCATGCAGATCGGTATGCAAGTTTCCCGCAGCAGCCCCATACTTTCGGGAAAGCTCACGGTCTTTTTCATGCAAAACAAACTCATTAAGCATTCCAC
Source organism: Bacteroidales bacterium (assembly GCA_046484255.1). Classification (GTDB taxonomy): domain Bacteria; phylum Bacteroidota; class Bacteroidia; order Bacteroidales; family PWNQ01; genus PWNQ01. Next base: position 4,217 of record JAWOBQ010000067.1, read on the forward strand.
TATCTATAGAAACTTTATCATAAGCATACGTGATATTCTCCATAGTTACCGATCTGGAACCATAATCCCTGCGGATCCAATCTGCATTGGGCAGGTTGATCCCTACGGGTGAAGCCGGATAGCAATCGCCACCAAGCTGTGCCACCGTTATCACCCGCGCTGAGATACCTTTTACCTGTTCTTTTTTAAAACGCTTTTCCACCGGAGAGTTATCTTCAAACCATTGAGCATTATCTGCTATAATTTGGGTACGCCGGCTGGCTTCTGTATCTGTAAAGTTTACCATAGCCTCCCAGGTTCCTTTCATGCCCATAGGGTCGGTATATGTTTCGATAAATCCATTGATGAAATCCACATGAGAAGACGTATCTTTCAGCCAAAGGATATTATACTCATCCCATATGCTCAAATCTCCGGTCTTATAATATTCTATAAGCTTTTTGATATAATTGCTTTGGGCATCGCTTTCCGAAACTTTACGTGCCTTTTCCAGCCAGTATAGTATCGCACGGATAGCGGCTCCATAAAGGCCTCCTTCCCTGTATACCAATTCTTTGATCGCTCCGTTCTCCTTGATCAGTTTAGAGTTCAGCCCATGAGATACCGGGGTTTTATCCCGGGCATCCATGATGGAACGATAGTATTGTTCTACCTCGTCATGAGTGAGATTTTCATAAAAGTTTACCGCTGAACGCCTGATAATATCTGTTTCTGAATCCTGTGAAACACGTTTGGGATAGGCATCCCTGTCAAACACCAAAGCTGAAAGCCGGAAAATAAAGTCTTTCATGCCCTCCCCTTCCTGCAGCGGAAAACCCGTATTATCAGATTGTAAAATTAGCTCCTTAAAGTAATCCCATGAAATATCCGGAAAAAACTTATCCCCGGAATAATGGTGGTGAAAGCCACTGGAAAACCAAAATCGCTTTACATAGACCATAAAATTATCAAAATCATCAGACTGCCGGTCACCTGGATACGTTTCTACCACATTATCCAATGATTTACGGATCATCAGGTTATATTTAAAGTGCTGGTCGAAAATAATATCACGCCCACAACGCGCCGCCTGGCTCAAATAATACACGGCCTTTTTTTGGTTTAACGAAAGATCATCAAACCCGGGTACCCGGTAACGCATTATCTTGATATCGGCAAATTGTTCTAGCTTATAATGAAAATCATCCTGTTGTTTGAATGTTCGTTTCTTTTCTTTTTTTCCTGCTGAATTCCAGGCTTCTGTTTTAATTTTTTTCATAGAACTTCTCGGTCCGTCCAAAATTTTTTGGGATTTATTAACATGAGTCCGGTCTAAAAACACTGAATGTATCACAGCCGGTGAAAATCAAATGTAACCTTTTTAGACCGGACTCTAACGTGTAAACAAATATAATACCTATTGCCTGATTTTTTATCCCAGGCTAAGATTGGTCTTTCAGGGGGCATTTTACCCTAATAGGGTATCTGACGCCAGCGGGAGAAAGCGTTTCCACTTCCGCCTCCGGCGCAGCGGGTTAAAAACCTGTCAGGAAGGGCTCATTTGAAAGGAAATCCATACAAGCTCTCGCCCTGGCATTTGATAGCAGAAAGGCTGAAAACATAGCACGATTAAAAAGCTAAAGCTGTCGAATTGAGCGAGTTTAGCGGTTGCCTTACTGAATTACAATTTTTCGAATAATCTGGATCCGTTCATTTGAAATTTCCAACATATAGACACCCTGTTCAAGGTCATTTACATCCATTTTGATCACAGGATCGGTTATCTCTTTTCGTCGGATTAATTTCCCTCTGAGGTCCAATAGCCGGATTACGGTATTTTGTTTCCAATCATCGGCTTCAATGGTGACGCTGGAATTTGCCGGATTCGGATAGATCCTCACATTGTAAAACGCTCTGGTTGATATACCCGTACCCTCTATCCGGTAGCAGGAAGAGGTATCTGAACAAAAGCTGTCTGTCACAATAACAGCATAAAAACCATCTGCAGATGGGCTAAAGCTTTGGTTTGTCTCTCCGGGAACCGGGCTATAATTATTATCACAGTCAACCCACTGGTAATCTAGCCCACTGGCAGCAGCTTCTAAGGTTAAGCCATTTTTGACCACTGAAGTATCCGGATCGATCACGGTCACGTCAATATTGACAATTGAATCACATCCATAATTTTGCGTATAAGCCCCTGAAGAATCATAGGTTTGTCCATTCACGTTAATACTATCACCGCCACAAATAGCAAACTGATAATCTATTCCCTGCGGGTTATAATCCACAAAGCGACAGGATGAAGTATCACTGCAAATGCTATCTGAAACGATCACTGCATAAGAACCAGCGGATGTTGGCGTATACGACCGGGAAGTTGCTCCTGTAATAGGTGTATAGTTATCACTGCAATTGAGCCACTGGTAATTTTTTGTCGAATCAACAGCAGAAATTACGCAGCCGTTAATTAGGGTTGAGGTATCAATAGTAATGATATTAATATCCAGATAAAGCAACGAATCACAAGCAAATTGCTGGGTATACGCCCCTGTGGAATCATAGGTTATTCCATTCACTGTAACGGAACTTCCATCACAAGACACAAATTGATAATTTTTTATAACAGAGGGTACGCCCTGGAAGAAAACAACATCTCCGTTATTTCCGGAAAAATTGCCGACATAGATATCTGAAAATCCGTCTCCGTTTAAATCTCCAACATCCAGATCATGACCGTAAACGCTTCCACTGTTTTGATAATCCAGGGAGAAGTTTGCGTTTCCGGAATTCCTCCAAACCTCCAGTCCATTTGATCCATAACTACTAATGATAATATCTGCATGGCCATCCTGGTCAAAATCATCAACAACTACAGATTTATCATAGTTTGAGCTGCTAAGGGAACTACCAAAGCTAAACGATCCGTTCCCATCATTGATCCATACTTCCGCACTTTGGCTTTGCCCGCTAAATACAACATCCATATCGCCATCATTATCAAAATCTCCGGCAGCCACTCCGGTAAAGCTATTTGATCCCTGTCCATAGCTATTGCCATACGTGAAATTCCCGTTCCCGTTATTAAACCAGATTTCATTCGAGCCGTTATCGTTGCTCATAAATGCATCTATATCTCCATCCCCGTCAAAATCTTCCAGTACAACATCACTCATATCGCCGCCCATGATACTGATCGTTCCGGCAGAAGTAAAAGAACCACTCCCGCTATTTATCCATATCTCAGGCGAGCTCCCGGTATGAAACAGGTCAACGTACCCGTCACCGTCTAAGTCTGCCAGCTTACTCTCCTCAGTATCATCTGTATTCAGCGTATAAGTTGAAGTAAAATTACCATTCCCATCGTTTAAAAAGATCTCTGTATCCGACGACCAGCCGAAAGCAATAGCAATAATGTCCAGGTCACCGTCATTATCAACATCCTCAAGTTCAACACCGTAAAAATCATTGCTGGATGGATAAAAAGCACTATCGACAAAGTTACCATTACCGTCATTAAACCAAACCTCCACAGCATCATAGGCATCAACGGTTACCGCATCCAGGTCGCCATCATTATCTACATCACCCAGTTTTACACCGAACGTTTCTCCATTGAATCCATGTTGAGTTGCGCTTTGGTTGAATCCACAACCCTGGCCATACAAGCGATTTGAAATAATCAAAGCGAATAGTAGTATGGCGAAAAAAGTAATTGTTTTAATTTTCATGATGCAAATTTTATAAGTTATATAATATATGCAAATATAATACTTTTTATAGTAAAATAATGTCCCCTGTTAAAAAAAAATTTTTGATAATCCCCCGCGGCCAATCTAAAGTATAACAGGCATTCCCGTTTATTAACGGCTGTTAACGGCTGCAATAAAAATCTTAGCAGAAACATTATTATTTCCACTCCCGGTATTATATATGGGTCTGGTCTGAAAACTGGATTTATTCCACCCACTGAAAAACAAATGTGACCTTTTTAGCCCGGCCTCATATATTTTTATTCAAATCATATATGCGATTTGATCGGGGATCAAAAACGGGCAGCACGTTACTTTGGTCGGGGGTGTGGCAATATTCGATAACATCATCCAGGCCGAGTTTTGCCAGTCGTTTTTTCTGGGCAGCCTTCAGTATATACCCGTACAGATCGGGTTCGGCCTTTTCCCAAAGGTCTGCAGCAGCTTTAGCGCTATCACATATGGTTTCAAAACGATCATCCTGCAGCAGGCATTGCACTATTGCTCCTGCATGTACAGCATCTTCCAGGCAAAATTTTCCTTTCCACCCTGCACAAAGGATGATCACTTTGCGGTTTTGTCTTTTAAGGTATTCACAGCTTGCCGTCAGGTTCAGGTAAGAGCCGATTATGGTCTGAAAAGCCTTCCCGGCACGATGTATAGCATTAGTTCCGTTAGTGGTGCTATAAGCAATGGTTTTCCCTTTCAACCATCCTTCCATAAAATAGTAAGGAGAATTTCCAAAATCCGCAAAGTCCAGTACGTTTCCATCGCGTTCGGCAGCTACGATATAGCCTTTCTCTTTGTATTGCCGGGCTTGTTGCAGGCCGGAAACCGGAATAATCTCCCTGACCCCATGCGCCAGGGCAGTACATATGGCCGAAGATGCCCGTAAAATATCGGAAACCAGCACTATGGCTTCCGGATCATAAAAGCGGTCAAAAACAGCGGGCGTGAAACATACTTCTACTGGCTGTACAGTATGCATATTCATATGTTTAAATTTGTTCGTTGTTCGTTAGAATGAAATCTCAGGTTTTCAAAGTTCAAAGTTCAAAATTTACCACGTAAAATGTGATGAAGGAGCATATTTAACGGGGTTCTTTGCCTGCCCCCCGATTGAATATTGCTATCGCAATTCAACCCAGTTGATTAGAAAAAATCAACGGGGTAAACCGTTAAATGCGACGTTAGGAGCATATTTAACGGTGTTCGGTGTTCGGTGTTCGGTGTTTGGTTTTCTGTGACTGCTTTTTCGATCAGTCTCAGTCTCTCAGTCTCTTCGTTCTCTTCGTCACTTAAGTCGCTTCGTTCGCTCAGTTCACCCTCTCACCCTCTCATTATCTCCTCAATGCATTAGGCCTACTACTATCTACTATCTACTATCTACTATCTACTATCTACTATCTACTATTTACTACCTACTATCTACTATTTACTATTTACTATCTACTATCTACTATCTACTATCTACTATTTACTATTTACTCCCTCCTACGCCTCATTCCCTGCGCGCACCCCTAACCCCTAAAGGGGAA
>JAWOBQ010000212.1:0-3814 GCA_046484255.1 Bacteroidales bacterium
CTCAGCTCTATGAAATGGAAATACGGAAAAAACAAGAAGCCCGTACGGAGATTGAAAGCAGTAAGAAAAAAATTGAATGGGGGTCACAGATCAGAAATTATGTGTTCCAGCCTTACAGGCTTGTTAAAGACTTGCGGACCAATTATCAAACCGGGAATGTTCAGCAAGTAATGGATGGGGGCCTGGATGGGTTTATTAAAGCTTATCTGATGGAATATGGGGGTTGATAAACTATGCCAATGCCAGGTAAAAAATCTATCTATATAAAAAGCTGACTCAACGAGCCAGCTTTTAGGGATTATTGTTTCAGCAAGATGTTATTTTCTGACGATTTCACCGGTGTTTAACAAGTCATTCAGGGTTTTAATTTTCGAATGTTGTTTGGCAAGTTCAACCTGCTCATTCAAAATCTGATCATATACCGCTGTTTTATGTGCTCTGATAACACCAAGGGCTAAAGGCAGTTCAGGGAGTGTCATTCGTGTAAGCATGTAGTGCAGTGTATCATCAGGATTATGCGCATCGTGAACCAGGATATCATCTTTTGTGATTCCATTTTCGCCAATTTTCACTGCTTTAAGCTTCATATTATCGAGGATCAGCCCTTTGTCACTGTTTTTGCCAAAGAGCATAGGCTTCCCATGCTGCAAATAAATTGTATTATCATCTTTAACATTTTTGGCCGTGACTTCTTCATGGATTTTATTGGCAAAGATGACACAGTTTTGCAGGATTTCTACCAGGGAAGTGCCTTTATGCTTTGCTGCGATTTCAAATACTTCTTTCATCATTTTGGGATCGGTATCGATCACGCGGGCATAAAATGTACCTTCAGCGCCCATTGTTAGTTCCCCGGGTTTAAACGGGTGTTCGATCGTTCCATCGGGGGAGGTTTTGGTTTTGCTTCCAAAGGGTGTAGTGGGCGAATATTGTCCTTTGGTGAGCCCGTATATTTTATTGTTCAGTAACAGGATATTTAGGTCTAAATTGCGTCTTAAGGTATGGATAAAGTGGTTTCCTCCTATAGCCATGCTGTCTCCGTCGCCGGTTACTACCCATACGTTAAGACCGGGGTTGGCGATTTTAACACCTGAAGCTACAGGCATTGCACGACCATGAAGTCCGTGAAACCCGTAGGTCTTTACATAATATGGGAAACGGGATGAACAGCCGATACCGGAAACAAAGACCACATCTTCTTTGCGTACCCCGATTTTTGGTAATGTGGCGGTAACGGCATTTAAAATGGAGTAGGCTCCACAGCCGGAGCACCATTTTACCGGGCCGTCGGTTTTAAAATCTTTTGCTGTTAATGCTTGGGGGTTATGATTATCGTTTGATGACATTATTATTCCTCCAGGATTTCGTTAAATTTATCTTTTAGTTCATAGATCATAAATGGTAATCCCTGGATTTTATTATATTGAAAATAACTGTAATCCGGGAAATTGGATCTGAGGTAATTTATAAATTGCCCGTTATTGATCTCAACTACGATGATCTTATCAAATTTGCTCAGCACCTCGTTTGTGTTTTTCGGCAGGGGTTTAATATGTTCAAAATGGGCCAGGCTTACGTCTTTTCCTTGTTTTCGCAGGTCGTTGACAGCCGTGTAGACAGCGCCAAAGGTTCCTCCCCAGCTTACTACCAGGAGGCGTCCACCTTCCTGGTTTCCAAAGATCGTTTGTTCGGGGATGTAATTGGCGATGCGTTGGACTTTTTCTTCCCGGTATTTCACCATTATTTCATGGTTGATGGCATCATGGGAGACTTCTCCCGTAACATCTTCTTTTTCGAGCCCGCCCACGCGGTGTCTTAAGCCTTCCGTTCCGGGTAAGGCCCATTCGCGGGCCAGGGTTTCCGGGTTACGGCGGTAAGGTTTATAGTCTTTGTCGTTAGCTTTAGCAAGTGGAGGCTTAATGTTTGGCAGGCTGTCCACATCCGGGATATTCCATAATTCCGATCCGTTGGCCAGGTAGCCGTCCGTTAGTAAAATTACAGGCACCATATGCTCCAATGCAATTTTTGATGCTTTAAAGGCTGCATGAAAGCATTCCCCGGGGGTGGAAGCGGCCATGACTACTACCGGGCTTTCTCCGTTTCTGCCATAAAGGGCTTGCAGTAAATCGGATTGCTCCGGTTTTGTTGGTAAACCGGTAGCAGGTCCTCCGCGCTGCACATTAACAATGACCAGGGGAAGCTCTGTCATAACAGCTAATCCTATAGCTTCAGACTTAAGCGATAAGCCGGGCCCTGAGGTGCTCGTTGCTGCCAGGTTACCGGCAAAAGAAGCACCTATTGAGGAAGTGATCCCCGCAATTTCATCTTCCGCCTGAAAAGTCTTTACCCCTAAATGCTTATGGTCGCTAAGCTCTTGTAATATCTCAGTAGCCGGGGTTATCGGATAGGAACCCAAAAATAAAGGACGCCCTGATTTCTCCGAACCGGCGATTAAACCCCAGGCAGTGGCTATATTCCCTGTGATATTACGAAAATTACCTTTCTTTTCTGCTGAAATGATACGGTAGGTGGTCTCAAAACCATCCAGGGTTTCTGCATAATGATAACCCGCTTCCAAAACATCAATATTGGCTTGAATAAGCTTGGGCTTGTTGGCAAATTTCTCGCGAAGGAAATGCTTGCCCTGCTCTAAATTGCGATTAAACAAATAGTAAAGTAATCCGGAGACAAACTGGTTTTTGGCTTTTAAAGCAACCTTGGAATCCAGATCTTTTACGGATGCCTTTGTGAAGGTGGTAATAGGTGCTTTGATAACCTTGTAGCCTTTTAATGAACCATCAGCTAATGGATCTTCTGTGTATCCGGCTTTCTTGTAATGCTTGTTGTCGAAATTATCAATATCGATAATAATAATACCGTCATCCTTGACCCATTTAAGATTTTTTTTCAGAGCTGCGGGGTTCATGGCAACAAGTACGTCGGCCAGATCACCGGAAGTGTGAATGTCTTTGCCTCCAATATGGATCTGAAAACCAGATACCCCGGCAATAGTGCCCTGGGGAGCACGTATCTCTGAAGGAAAATCGGGAAAGGTTGCCAGGTCATTACCTTCGTTCACCGAAGTGTCCGAAAACTGACTGCCGGTGAATTGCATCCCATCACCGGAATCCCCGGCAAATTTGATAATGACATCGTCTAATTCTACAACTTTGTGTTTATCTAACATATGAATTTTAGAGTTGTTGGTTATATGATTATGCTGCGAAATTACGGTAAATCTTTTTATTATAATAGAAAAATCAGGAAAAAATAATGCCCGTTTTTGTTTTTTTTATAGTGGGTTGATCCGGTTAAAGAATTCGTGCATAGCAAACTTTAATATTCTCTATTTAGTGTTTGTCCATAATGTCCGATATCTGCGTTGTTGCTCAAATTTTAAATCCTCATATACCTTAGTATACTGCGGTTTAAAATTTTTTTCACAAGCTTAATTATTTTTAAAGGTGTTCAAGAGCTCACTTCGTTCCCCGATAAAAAAAACGGGCTAAACACCCGATAAAAACGGGGCAAGCCTTGATCTCGAACATTATGAATCAAACACTCGACTTTATCGACAGGCTCTATTTAGTGTCTGTCCATAAAGTAGACAACGTGTCCTGGTAATCATGTCTCTGTTCAGAAGGTTCCATTTACAAGGGTTGCGCAGGCCGAGAATTGCTCATTTACGTGAGTAAACTGCGCATTTTCGGGCTGCGCAGGCCTTGTAAATGGAACCTTCTGAACAGAGACATGATTACCAGGACACCTTGTCCACTTTATAGACAGGCACTAATTAGAGTCTGTCTATAAAGTC
>JAWOBQ010000226.1:0-9966 GCA_046484255.1 Bacteroidales bacterium
GGGTACCTCTTTGGTAAGTACCTGCAGGTGGTTGTTTTTGCTTTTATGGTTGAGAAGTGTCCAATCGGCAAGAATTATTTTCCGGAACAGGCGGCGCCTGATGTTGTAAATTAAGGTCTGCTGGTATCGGGCATCGAGAATTGATTTCCAGTACTGCAGCAGGGGCATGATTATAAGCAACACCAGGTAAACCAGCAAAATGGTTTCAACTGTCAGTTCTATTCCCGCTTTTGATGCAAGGTTTTTAAAAAACAAGGCCAGCCCGTTCGCCTGTTCCCCGCTGTTTACATCCAGGAGCTGAAGAAGGGGAATGAGCAGCACAATGGAAAAACCTGAACTCACTCCATTAACCAGTGTGATGGCAAAAATAAGTGCCAGCTTCCAGGGCTGATGTTGCCTCAGCAACCTGAACGATTTAAATATGAAAAGCAAACGCCGGGTGCCCTGGTTTGCCAAACTTGTAGCCATGTTATACCATTTTAACTACAAAATTACTCACAAAACTTGATGGGTATAATGCCCACATAGTGATCCCTATGGGACGATAGATGTTTAATAATCAGCAATGAATGGAGTGACCCCGAGAATTCGGGGGCTGAGTAAAATTAAACACTAATCGGTATTATCCGATTATCAGGCCCAGTTTTTCCATTTCTTCAAGGAGCTCTGCCACTTCCTTCCGGCACTGCTCTGCCTCCACTTCATATTCATCTATTAGCTGGTTGCACAATTCATCTGCCGATAAAGGTTTTTCAAGAATATCCCATATATATGTTGCCACAGGATTCAGAGAAAAATATTTTCCTTTTGGGATGTCCATCATAACCAATTCATCATTTAATCGGCCGGAGATGGTTTCGTTGTTGCGGGTGTACTTCTTGATTGACATAGTTTATGGTATTATATTTCCGTAATAACCTTTTGTAAATTCATGAGCCAATTTCAAATAATAAAAAATGATAGTTTTGCTATTGTCCTTTTCATCACTGATATTCTCCTGCAATTCATTCATCCGGTTATCAAGCAGATTAAAATCAATAAAATCCAGGTCCGGATTATTTTTAAAATTTAAATATTCTTCTACGAACTGTTTTTCCATGCTCCTGACAATTTGATTGTACCGATAAGAGCATACCGGATCATCTTTTAATGTTTTGGAAAGTACTTCAACAGGAAGCAGCCCTTTTCCAATTTCCCGAAGAATCATTCGGTTCTTTTCCCCCATGACGAGACAGCGGGAAGGGACTTTGAGCATATATTCCACAATTCGTTTGTCGAGTAAAGGGTATCTGTAATCTATTCCCTTCCGCTGGCCATGAACATACCAGTCTGCTGTTCTTGCGGACAAATGATTTCTCTTCAAAAAGTGCAGATGAAACTCCCTTCTGGTTTCGATAATATTTTCTTCTTTTTTTAAAATCAGGTTATTTCCCATCGTATTTTTAAGAAATGGATAAATAGATGGATCGGTTTTATATTTTGAACTTTTACTTCTTATTGATGGAAATAAAACTTTATAAAGTGCCGAAATGAATTTTTTAAGCTTTTGGTGCGGGTATTTTTTCATGAAATAATCCCAATCAAGATTCTTAATAAGATCTGAATCAATTCCATAATTTCCTATGCTAATAAATTCATCGCCCCCCCAGCCGCTGAAGATCAAATTTATTTCTTTTTCCTGAGCCAGTTTAATTGTTCTATTTTCATAGATGAATTCGCTGGGATATCGCCAATTCGACAGATATGCCATATAATCATCTGCATCAAAATCCACATATAAAGGCATTATCCCATTTTCCTGACAAATTTTTTTAACCAGTACACGTTCATCAATTTTAATTTCAGGCAATTTCTCCTTCTCCGGCGACCAGGAAAAACCATAAAATAAAGATTGTTCAGCATATGCTTTTCGGGCTAAAACAGCCACTATCCCTGAATCCAGTCCTCCACTTACATGAGCCGATGCAATAAACCGGCTGTCGGAGCGGATGGTGATTGCATCTGTTATAAGCTGATTTAAGTCTTTAAAAATCCGGGATTGAGTAAGATGTTTATCCAATTGTATTTTTTCAGGAAACCAATAGGGTTTATGCTCCTGCACACCAGATTTTACCTCAAAATAATAACCTGGTTTTACCTTAAATATATTTTTATGTGGCAGTATGTTATAGCTTGGTACTTTCGTCAGGAAAAAGTTGACCAGAAATTCCTTTTCAATTTTTTTATTATGAAAAAGTGCCTTACATAATCCCATCACGTCTGTTGCAAAAAAGACATTTGACTCCACAACGGAAATGGCCAAAGGTCTGACTCCAAGATGATCGGTAAAAAAAAGTGTTCGTTTTTTGCTTTCGAGGTGGATACATATGGCAAAGTCACCATTTAATTTTTCGGCAAAAGAAATGCCCCATTTTTGAAATGCCAGCCAGATCAGTTCAGGTGTTGGTGGTAATTTAAGCTTTGGCATTAATTGGTCAGCAATTTCCTGTTTGTTATAGATGACGCCATCAATCAAAACAAGTATATTATCGTTCTCTTCCCTGTAAAATACCTCAGAAGAATCTATATAGGGAAGCCGTTTATCGCGGGCATAAATACCATGAAAAGAACCTACGGAAAAAGATTTACAAATGCATTGTTCCCATGATAAAAGGTTAAAAATATTCCGGAATTCCTTTTGTGGAAAAGCAGCATTTTTATCGGTTTTTATTAAACCAAAAATCATAGGAGAAAGCTATAAAATCAATTTAATCAATTGATTGCGGCCACAAACACCAGCTCAGGCAAATTTAATTCATCAGTTTCAATCAACCAAAGAATATTAAGAACCCCAACCTAACTTTTTTGCTGGATCTGTTGATTCACCAACGTGTTTTGATGGACCGCCTAATGTGGTGCCTTTAACAGAAAGGCTTTTTACTGTTGGTTTTTCCCAGTATTTTTTTTCCTGTTTTTTCATGTTGCAGATTTAAATTTAACCGGTCCACTTTATAGACAGGCATTAAATAGAGTCTGTCTATCAAGTCAGTGTCTGGTTTATAATGTTCGAGATCAAGGTTTACCCCGTTTTAATCGGATGTGTGAACCGAATGAAGTGAGCTCGTGAACATTTGAAAAATTATTAAGCGTCCGGTCTAAAAACACTAAATGTATCCCAGCCGCTAAAGATCAGCTTTACCCCATCCCTAAAGGGTGGCTGATTTTTAGCGGCTTCACCCTTTAGGGTTTGGGGCAAAAAGCCGCTGAAAATCAAATGTGATCTTTTTAGACCGGACTCAATTAAGCTTGTGAAAAAAATTTTAACCCGCAGTATACTAAGGTATATGCGGATTTAAAATTTGAGCAACAACGCAGATATCGGACAGTATGGACAAACACAAAATAGTGTTAGATTTGAAAAGATTAACTATTTTTGCCATTAAACAGAATGAGTAAGCTCAAAATTTAAATTTCAAAATCAAAACGTGCAATGGAAGAAATCAAAAAGCCATATAATTTGCATGAGGATGTTCAACAAGTCAAAAGGTGGCAGGAAAAATTAATCGATCAATTATCAGCATAGAGCTATTGAAAATAATTATATGGAGCTGTTTTTTTTATCTTTAATTTTATTACTGAGTTTTTATCTTATAGCCCGTGTAAGTGATAGATATTTTATTCCTTCATTAGATGCTATATCCGAAAGATACAAGATTCGCTCGGACATGGCGGGGGCTACTTTTATGGCTGTAGGTTCCAGTGCTCCGGAATTGTTTATAGCTTTAATAGCGGTTTTTCATCCCGGAGGGCATGCGGAAATTGGGATGGGGACCATCGTGGGGTCGGCCTTATTCAATGTGCTGGCTATCATTGGAGCGGCGGCCCTGGTGCGGAAAGCCACAGTAGCCTGGCAGCCGGTGTTAAGAGATACCATTTTTTACCTGATCTCCCTGGTTTTATTGGTGGTTATCTTTGTTAATAATAGCATAACTTTGTTAGAGGCTATATTGCTGATTGGGATTTATATAGTATATATTCTGGCCGTAATATATTGGGATAAAATTTTTCCGTATACGGATGATGCCGTAAAGACGGAAAAGGCAGTGGTGAATATAAAGCGCTTAGGGCTTATACGTTTCCTGTTATGGCCTTTCGAGACTTTGTTACGAATTACTTTTCCTTCCCCGAGGTTTTATATGCTGCACTTTTTTATTTCCATTGTGTGGATCGCTATCCTTTCCGTATTATTGGTGGAGAGTGCTATAAAGATGTCGGGGATTTTAGGGATATCAGAGGGGGTCATTGCTCTTACTGTTTTAGCAGCCGGCACTTCTGTTCCCGACTTGATCGCTTCGGTATTAGCGGCCAAAAAGGGGCGGGGAGGTATGGCCATTAGTAATGCACTGGGCTCGAATATTTTTGATATCCTTCTGGGGCTGGGCATTCCATGGCTTATAGTTATTCTGGTCTTCGGAAAGAGCGTGGAAGTCAGTAGCCAAAATATCTTTACTTCAATGGTTTTGCTGTTTGGCTCTGTGATAGTTGTTTTTCTATTGCTTATGTACAGGCGCTGGAAGATCAGAAGGGCCACCGGTTTTTTCTTGCTGGCTCTTTATGCCGCTTATCTTATATGGCAAATTATCAGCAATATTTAGGGCTTTTCCGGAATTTATAAATGAGTCCGGTCTAAAAAGGCCACATTTGATTTTCACCGGCTTTTTACCCCGAACCCTAAAGGGTGAAGCCGCTGAAAATCAGCCTCCCTTTAGGGATGGAGTAAAGCTGATTTTTAGCGGCTGTGATACATTTAGTGTTTTTAGACCGGACTCATAAAAAAGTTTTTGCTTTTTCTATTGCCTTATCCAGGCCATTTATATTTTTCCCTCCTGCCGTGGCAAAATGCGCCTGTCCGCCGCCGCCGCCATTAATTTCCCTGGCAAGTTCTTTTATGATATTTCCTGCATGTAGCGATTTTTCTTTTAGCAGGGGTTCAGAGATCATTAATGTCAGGATAACTTTATCACTGGAGGGTTCTTTTGCCCCAATCAGCAAAAAAAGGTGGCTGACTTTTTGCTTTAGCCGGAAGGCAAGGTCTTTTACCATTGCTGCATCCATATCGGTTTTTTTCGCGATAAAATGAACCCCGTGAATTCGTCTTGCATCTTTTTCCCATTCTTTTGCGATCAGCTCGAGCTGTTGTTTTTTCAGGTGTTGCAACTGTTCTTGCAGTTCAGCATTTTTCCGGCTGAGGGTTTCCGCCCCTTTAACAGGGTCTTTAGGGTTACGCAGGATTTCTTTGAGTGTATTAATGGTATCGTATTGGTTGTATATCCAGTTTTCTGCTTTTTCTGCCGTTATGGCTTCTACCCGGCGTATCCCTGCAGCTACTGAAGTTTCTGTAGTAATTTTGAAGAACCCGATTTGCCCGGTAGCTGCCACATGGGTTCCCCCACAGAGTTCTATGGAGTCGCCAAAACGAATTACCCTGACCCGGTCTCCGTATTTTTCTCCGAAAAATGCAATAGCCCCCAGCTCTTTCGCTTTTTCCATGCTGATGGTCCTTTGTTCTTCCTGCTTAATATTTGCACGGATCTTTCGGTTGACAATCTGCTCGGCCTTGCGGATCTCATCCGCAGTTACTTTTTGAAAATGAGCAAAGTCAAAGCGAAGATAATCCGGATGTACCAAAGAGCCTTTTTGTTCTACATGCGCCCCAAGGACTTCCCGCAATGCATTGTGAAGCAAATGAGTAGCTGTATGGTTGTTGGCTGTGGCACGGCGCTGGCTGTGGTTCACCTTGGCGTATACCGCTTTAGTGATGTCCGGGGGGAGCTTTTCACATAAATGAATGATTAATTGATTCTCTGATGTTGTGTGTTTTACTTTTATGGTTTCACCATTTTGAATTAGTTCGCCGGTATCACCGGTTTGACCTCCTGATTCCGCATAAAAAGGCGTTTTATCCAGCACGACTTGATAAAGCGTTTCCTTTTTTGTTTTTACTGTCCTGTATTTCAATATGTTTGCGTAGGCCTCGGTGGTGTCATACCCGATAAATTCAGAATAGTGGTCTTTATAGAGCAGCTTCCAGTCGCCGGTTTCCTGCGCCGAAGCTTTACGTGAGCGTGATCTCTGTTTTTCCAGTTCTTTGTGAAAGGCTGTAGCGTCTACGGTAAAATTATTTTCGGCAAGGATAAGCCGGGTCAAGTCAAACGGGAAACCATATGTATCATAGAGGGTAAAAGCGTCTTGCCCGCTAATGGAATTTTTTCCGGCTTTTTTTGCCCCTTCCATCAGCTTGTTTAACAATTGGATCCCTGTTTCCATGGTTCGAAGAAAAGCCTCTTCTTCCTCTTTCATCACTTTGATGATCAAGGATCTTTGTTCATGGAGCTCGGGGAAAATCTCCTTCATTTGTGATATTAGCAGCGGGACAAATTTATGCATAAAAGCTGTGCGAAATCCCAGAAAAGTATAGCCATAACGTACTGCGCGCCGTAGAATACGACGGATCACATATCCTGCTTTTACATTCGAGGGGAGCTGCCCGTCAGCAATGGAAAATGAAACGGCACGAAGGTGATCGGCAACAACGCGTAACGCAATATCTGTTTTTTCATCTTTGCCGTAAGGACATCCGGATTCTTTGGAAATTGCCTGGATCAAAGGCTGAAAAACGTCCGTCTCGTAATTGGAGCGTTTGTTCTGTAAGGCCATTACTAAACGCTCAAAGCCCATTCCAGTGTCTACATGCTTTCGTGGAAGCTTTTCTAAAGAGCCATTCGCTTTTCTATTAAACTCAATGAATACCAGGTTCCAGATCTCTACGACCAGGGGGTGATCTTTATTGACCAGGGTCTCTCCGCTGATCTTTCCCTTTTCCTGTTCAGAGCGCAAGTCAATGTGAATTTCAGAACAAGGGCCACAGGGCCCGGTATCTCCCATTTCCCAGAAATTGTCGCTTTTATCCCCAAATAATATATGAGAAGGATCAGGGATCAACTGCTTCCAGATATCAAGAGATTCCCGGTCTGAGGTGGTTTTGTCTTCAGGATCACCTTTAAAAACCGTAACATAAAGTGAATCTTCAGCGATCTTGTATTCGTTGGTTAGTAATTCCCAGGCCCACTCGATAGCCTCTTTTTTAAAATAATCACCAAACGACCAGTTGCCAAGCATTTCAAACATGGTGTGATGATATGTATCATGGCCTACCTGCTCCAAATCATTATGTTTTCCGCTGACACGAAGACACTTTTGGGTGTTTGCCACACGGGGATGTGCTGCCTGCCGGTTATCCAGAAAAACGTCCTTGAATTGATTCATCCCCGCATTGGTGAACATTAAAGTGGGGTCGTTTTTCACTACCATAGGCGCGGAAGCCACAATCTTATGGTTCCTGGACCTGAAAAAATTAAAAAAGGTTTGCCTGATCTCTTTTGCCTGCATATACTTTTTTGTTTTTAAAGTGTACAAAATATAAATGACTAAATTTTTATTAAATCCGGCATAACTTGTTTCTTTTTCGGGATAAACCTCTTTTTTGATTATTTTTGGATGTGTTTAAAAAGACTTAATCTGTCAGGTTTTTTCTGATGCCGGATTGGTGAATGATCTTTACCTGTTTTTGTTGGTTAACGCTTTCTTAACATACTTTAACAAAATAAACGTTGCAAAATTAGTTTAATTAATTAATTTTGCACCGGATTTATAATCAATGAATATAAAATTGACCGCATGGCTAAGACAAAATATAAATTAAATTCGAATACGCTGAGGTTGGAAGAAGTACGAACAACCTGGAGCGACAGGATTAAACTTTTGGGTTGGCATACCTTGAGTGGCCTGGCATTTGCTATAGTAGCTGTGGTGGTGGTTTTTATGTTATTTCCTTCGCCTCGCGAGCGCATGCTGGAGCGGGAGCTTGAGCATAGCCGGCTTCAATATAACGTGATGAATGAGCGGTTAAATCAAATGGAAGAGGTATTAGTTGATCTGGAGCATCGTGACGATAATATTTACCGGGTAATTTTTGAGGCCGAACCGATTTCCAAAGGAGAACGCAAAGCAGGATATGGTGGGACAGACAGGTATAAAGACCTTCAGGGATATGAAAATTCCGAACTTTTTGTGCAAACTGCCAGCCGGCTCGACCGCATTTCACGAAGGCTCTATGTGCAGTCAAAATCCTTTGACGATGTGATTGTCATGGCTCGCAAGAAAGAACAAATGCTGGAAAGTATTCCGGCGATACAGCCCATTAATAATAAAAACCTGAAACGTATCGCATCCGGTTTCGGATACCGGATACACCCGGTATATAAGACAATGAGAATGCATGCCGGTATAGATTTTACAGCACCCCGGGGAACTCCCATATATGCTACCGGAAACGGGAAAATAACCAAGCCTGATGAAGGAATGGCAGGGTATGGAAAACATGTAGTGCTTGACCACGGCTATGGCTATAAAACAGTGTATGCGCATATGAACAAAGTTATTGTAAGAAGAGGCCAGCATGTGAAAAGAGGTGAAATTATTGGTTATGTCGGAAATACCGGAGTGTCAACAGGACCGCATTTGCATTATGAAGTGAGAAAAAATGGAAAACCCGTTAATCCCGTGCATTTTTTCTATAACGACCTTACACCGGAAGAATATGAAAAAGTGATCGAAATCTCTTCCCGCGTGAATCAGGCACTTTCATAGGCAAACATTCTCGATCTCGTAAAAGCCTGTAATGCATTTATCCGTTAAGAAGAGGGCTGAACGTAAAGACTTATAATGTAGTGGGCTGGTAATATTATTCGTACTCTTGAGCTACTGTAGCCCGGCGGCCGGGAGAATCCCTGGAATTGCCGGTTCAAAAAAGGGGAAATTTTTCATTATATTTTTCATGATATGCCAAAATTAATAAGTTATAATGTGAACGGCATCCGCGCAGCTATCCGGAAGGGATTAATAGACTGGCTTGCTGCTGCTGAGCCTGATATTGTTTTGTTTCAGGAGACCAAGGCTGATGAAAGTCAGATCCCGGTTGAAGCCTTTGAGGAGCTGGGGTATTATCATTACTGGCATTCTGCTGAGAAGAAAGGATATAGCGGAGTAGGGATATTGACCAAAAAACAGCCCGATAAAGTGTTGAAAGGGATTGGGATTGCACGTTATGACCGGGAAGGACGTTTTATACGTGCAGATTATAAGGATGTTACGGTGATCAGTGTTTATCACCCTTCCGGCACTAATGATGAACGCTTGCAGTTTAAGTTTGAATGGCTCAGGGATTTTCAGCGTTGTATAGAAAAGCTGAAAAAAGAACGCTCAAAATTGATCGTCTCCGGCGATTATAATATTTGTCATAAGCCTATAGATATTCATGATCCCGTGCGGAATGCGAAAGTTTCAGGGTTCTTACCCGAAGAGCGGCAATGGCTGGATGGATTCTTAAATAGTGGCTTTGTCGATGCATTCCGGATGTTTAATTCGAAGCCTCACCAATATACGTGGTGGAGTTACAGGACTAATGCCAGAGCGAAAAATAAAGGATGGCGGATCGATTATCATATGGTTTCAGAGAACCTGAAAGATAGACTCAAACATGCATTGATAATCCCGGAAGCAAAGCATTCCGACCATTGTCCTGTGATGATCGAACTTGATCTTTAAGGAATATAAATTCAGCCTGCCTATAAAGTGGACAACGCCTCTTAGTAATCATGCCTCTGTCTGTAAAGTCGAGTGTTTGGTTCAGAATGCTTGAGATCAAGGCTTGCCCCGTTTTTATCGGGTGTTTAGCCCGTTTTTTTTATCGGGGCGTGCGAACCGAACGAAGTGAGCTCTTGAACACCTTTAAAAATAATTAAGCTTGTGAAAAAAATTTTAAACCGCAGTATACGAGTGTATATGAGGATTTATAATTTGAGCAACAACGCAGATATCGGACATTATGGACAAACACGTGTTTGTCCATAATGTCCGATATCTGCG
>JAWOBQ010000343.1:0-11299 GCA_046484255.1 Bacteroidales bacterium
CTGTCATTTTCTTCCGTATATGCTGCGGCCTTTTTATTCAGATCGGGGGCGTCCTGGTAATATTTCAGAAAACGGTTGAATTCCATGGATACAAAGTGTTTAATTATATCATCTTTGCTCATCCAGGCGATCTTTTTATTTACGGTTTCCATAAAGGGAT
Organism: Bacteroidales bacterium; assembly: GCA_046484255.1. GTDB lineage: Bacteria > Bacteroidota > Bacteroidia > Bacteroidales > PWNQ01 > PWNQ01. Next base: position 161 of record JAWOBQ010000343.1, read on the forward strand.
TGATCTTTGCTTCATCTACAGGAGCCTTCTCCATACGATCGATCATATTATAGAGTTGCCTGCTGCATATCTCTTCCCCTGAGGGAACGGGCATTTGTTCACATTTTTTTCCGGTGATCTGCTCAATTTGCCGGACCTTGTGTTTTTCGCGAAAGTTGATCAATGAGATGGAAACGCCGGATTTTTCCGCCCGCCCGGTCCGTCCGCTACGGTGCGTATAAATATCGAGCTCATCGGGCAGGTTATAATTGATCACATGCGATATGTCATTTACATCAATGCCGCGGGCAGCTACATCGGTAGCTATAAGCATCTGTAAAGAGCGCTCGCGGAAACGTTTCATCACATGATCCCGCTGCGATTGGGAAAGATCCCCGTGCAAGGCATCCGCATTATAGCCATCCCGGATGAGCTTGTCAGCGACTTCCTTAGTCTCGGCGCGGGTGCGGCAAAATACCAGGCCGTAAATATCAGGGTTGACATCGGCAATCCGTTTTAAAGCAATATACCGGTCGCGCGCATGTATCTGGTAATAAATATGCCGGATATTGTCAGCCCCGGCATTTTGTTTGCCGATCGTAATTTTTTCAGGGCTCTTCAGGTAGTTTTTTGAGATTCGCGTAACTTCTTTAGACATGGTCGCTGAAAAGAGTAACGTACGCTTTTCGGCCGGGGTTTTTTCCAGAATCTCGTCCAGCTCTTCCCGGAAGCCCATATTCAGCATCTCATCGGCTTCATCCAAAATCAAATTCTTTATGGAGTGGATCCTGGCTGCTTTTCGCTTGATAAGATCAAGCATACGGCCCGGTGTCGCTACGATAATCTGAGCCCCTTGTTTAAGGGCTCGTATCTGGACATCGGTGCTCCCGCCTCCGTAAACAGATACGATCCGGATATCACTCATGTGCATAGCATAAGCCTGCAAGTCTTTCGTGATCTGGACACAAAGCTCACGCGTCGGTGAAAGAATTAAGGTTTGTACTTCCCGCACATTAGTGTCTGTGTGCTCAAGTATGGGTAATCCAAAAGCTGCGGTCTTTCCGGTTCCTGTTTGGGCAAGTCCGATTAAATCTGCCGGGGAGTTTAATAGAAGGGGTATTACTTTTTCCTGTATAGGGGTGGGTTTGGTAAATCCTAAATCTTCAATTCCTTTTAGCAAATTGGGCGATAATCCCAATGCATTAAATGTTATCATATAGTATATTTATGTTTGAAGCGGCAAAAGTAGTTATTTATTAGATGCGTGGAACAATATGTCTATATTAAAGTTTACGGCTTAAGAATTTTTATTCTCCGGGTTTTGTATTAATATTGTGGAATTAAAATATATAGTGTTATTGGTTTACCCGGTTTGAATTTGAAAAGGCGGAAAATCCATCGGAGCATGATCTTTTCATGATCCTGCCCCAAGCCAAAGGACGAAGTGATATCTAAGATACAGAACCGTATCTTACACATTCAAGATATGAGGCCGGTCTGAAAAGCTCATATTTGATTTTCAGCGGGTGTAATGAATTTGAGTTTTTAGAGCAGCCTCAGATATTGTAAAAAATATATAAAATCACGGAAAAATGATAATATCATATACCAATGTCAGAGCCCGGTACGCGGATGTAGACCTTATGGGTTATGTATATTACGGGAATTATGCGACATACTATGAAGTTGGTCGTACCAATGCATTACGTGAGTTAGGCACGAGTTATAAGATCATGGAAGCGAATGGCATCATTATGCCGGTGCATTCATTGTATTGCCGCTTTGTGAAGCCGGCCCATTATGATGATCTGTTGAGGGTAAAAACCATTGTCCCTGAAATGCCTGCCGGTCGTATGAGCTTTGAGTACGAAATATGTAACGAACAGGAAGAACTATTAAATACAGGAAAAACGGTTTTGGCTTTTCTTTCGAAGAAAGATAATAAAGTGGTGCGTATTCCCGCATGGTTTGAGAAATTGTTGTTGCCGTATTTTTGATGGGAGAGGATAAACGAATAGAAGAGGAGCTAAGCCGGAATATTCATATTTGCTTTTTGTTATGTTTTTTTGTATTTTTGCTTTTATAATAATGAGAGTGCTCTGAAAAGGCGCTATTTGATTTTCAGCGGCTTTTTGCTCCGGCCCTTAAAAGGTGAAGTTCCTGAAAATCAGGAATATTTTAGGGATAGGGCAAGGCTGATTTTCAGCGGATGAAAAAATCGTGTGTTTTTAGAGCGGACTCAATAATTTTTTCTGGAGAGCCTTGTTTTTAGTAGACTGTTTGCCCGGGCTGTTCAAGGGAAAATTTAGTAACCTTATGTTAAATTAAAAAACTGGAATTATGAAAACGCAACGCTTTATTTTTAATCCGTTATCCCTGATCATGTTAAGTCTTGTTTTTGTAATAAGTGCATGTGATAAAGATGAGACTGATGATAACGGCAATGGAGGAGAGAACGGTAATGACGATCATTTTAATTATGGAACCGTAACCGATGAACAAGGCAATGAGTACAAAACCATTGAAATTGGCAGTCAGGAGTGGATGGCTGAGAACCTTCGTGTAACTGTATACAATGATGGATCTTCCATAAATTCTGTTCCTGATCCTACCGACTGGTCTTATTTAGATGAGGGGGGTTACGCCTGGTATGAGAATGATCAGGCCACGTACGAGTCTAAGTTGGGTGCATTGTACAACTGGTTTGCGGTGGATACCGACAGTTTATGCCCTGATGGCTGGCATGTGCCCACGGTTTCGGAATGGGAGACATTGCTTGATCATGTGGCCGGTGAGGGCCATGAGGATGCTGAGGGGAAAGCCCTGAAAGCTAGCAGTGGCTGGGAAGCAAATGGCAATGGAACCAATGACTTCGGATTTGGAGCACTTCCCGGTGGTTTTCGCGGACATGCAGGTGCATTTGATAATGTAGGTTATCAGGCCTACTTTTGGAGCAGTGATGAGCATGGACAGGATGCAGCAGAGTCTTTCGTGATCTATGAAGCCCAGGATAAAGTTTATCAATATGATTATTCGAAAAATTCCGGGTTTTCGGTTCGCTGTCTGAAAGACTGATCAAAGACCGGATATATAGTAGTTCCATATCGTTTCACAGAAGCGGCTTTTATACCATACGTTCTATGTTCCATACAAAAGCACGTATACCAACTTCTGTGTTGACGGCATCGATTTTTTGCACGGTATCCAATATATCATCTACTTTATTATCTTGCACAACAGCCAAAATTGCATGGTTTTTTTCAGGCCATGTATGCGTACCCATATGGGGAGGCCCCTCTTGGGAGCCACGTCCATAAACTTCGTTCCATTTCGTGAACCCACGAACGTTATAATAATCAAGCATATAATCTACCTTCTCGGTGTGCGCCTGATTGAATATGATCATTACTGACTTCATAATGTCAAAAGCTTAAATGGTTAAATATGCCCTTTATTGAATAGATAAAGGGTTTTTGGTTTACGATTTATTATTCAGGAAGGAGAATTTTGCTCTTAATTTTTCTTTTTTATTCCGTTCTCCTTTCTTGGCAAAAAGGTTATAGACTACCGGTACAATGACCAGCGTAATGATTGTTGAGGCAATAAGACCTCCAATAACAGAAATTCCCATAGGGCTCCAAATTTCGGAACCTTCACCGGTACTTAAAGCCAGGGGTAACATTCCCATGGTAGTGGTCAATGCGGTCATTAATACCGGTCGTAAACGAGACCTTCCGGATAGCGTGATGGCTTTGTTCAGTTCATATCCCCGTTCGCGCATCAGGTTAATATAATCGACCAGCACAATAGCGTTTTTTACGACTATCCCTATCAACATAACTGCTCCCAGGCCGGCAATGATGCTTAAAGTGGTGTTGGTGATCAGCAGTGCCAGGATCACACCGGAGAAAGCAAAGGGTATGGAGAACATAATGATAAAAGGCATTTTCAGGGATTCAAACTGCGAGGCCATGACAATATATACCAGCAATAAGCTAAGCACCAGCAGTAAAGCCAGGTCCATAAATCCTTCCTGCTGGTCTTCATAGCCTCCGCCCAGCTCGATCATGATATTGCCGGGTATATCAACCTGGTTGATCTTATTCTGAATATCGGAAGCCAATTCGCCGAGGGTCGTTTTATAAGGTTTGGCTGAAACCGTTACAATGCGCTCCCGGCGTTTTCGTTCGATATTAGGGGGGGAGTAATATTCCTTGACTTCACCGAGTTCTCCCAGGCGAATTCTCATGCCGGCAGGGTTTTGTATAGAGATGTTTTCAATGGCGGTGATGTTGTTTCTGAATTCTTCTTTTAGACGGATAACAACGTCATATTCTTCTCCTTCTTCGCGATAGCGTGTAGCCGTTAATCCTTCCACACGATTGTAGAGTGCCCTTGAAATGGTGGCCGTGTTCAGTCCGTTGACAGCCAGTTTTTCCCGGTCCAGCTCCAGGCGAAGTTCAGGTTTTTCATCTTCCCGGCTGATCTCTACTTCCCGTGCCCCTTCAATAGTACGAATGCTGTCTGCTACTTGCCGTGCGATATTCGTTGTTTGTTCTATATCATAACCGTAGATCTCTACAGCCACGTTGTTTCCTCCCATCATTCCGGTTTGCCCGCTGCTTACATTATAGGTTTTGATTTCCGGGATTTTGGCCAGTTCTTTTCTGACTTGCTCCGAGATGTCCCATACACTCTTCTCGCGTTCTTCAAGATCTACTAATCCCACGTTATAGTTAATAATATTGGAACCGGTAGAGCGGAACATGGACGTAAAACCACCTTCATCGTCAGATCCGGCTGATGTGGCAATAAGTCTCACTTCGGGGAATTTATTCTCCAGCATACGATCTACTTTTCTGGCCACTTCAATGGATTTTTCCACGCGTGTACCCGATTGCAACTCTATGGAAATGGAAAAACGACTTTCATCGGCTTCCGGCATAAATTCTGCACCCAGGCGGGTTGCCAGTCCTATAGATCCCGCTAAAATGCCGGCTGCCAGGAATATGATAAGCCGTTTGTGCATTAAGCTCCATCGGAGGCTGCGTTCATACCAGCGGTCCAGCTTGTTTAGCATAGGGCGGATGTTGCGGTCATAACTCCATCGCCCCGGCTCCAGGTTGGCCTGCCGGTATCTAAGCAGTTTTGAGCTGAGCATAGGAGTTAAGGAGATGGCTGCCAGGGTAGAAGTGGTTACGGTAATGGTAACGATCCAGCCTAACTGACGGAACATAATGCCGGTCATTCCACTTAGCAGGGTCATAGGGAAAAATACAGCTACAATTGTAAGTGTAGTAACAATCACTGCCAGCCACACTTCATTGGTTGCATAAATAGCTGCTTCTCTGGGGCTGCTTCCCCGTTCGATATGTTTTGTGATGTTTTCCAGAATAACAATGGCATCATCGACGACCATGCCAATAGCTATGGAAAGTGCGGAAAGCGAGATGATGTTGATGGAGTTTCCGGAGACGCGCAGGTAAATAAAGGCTACGATCAGTGATATGGGAATGGTCAGCACGACAATAAAAGTGGCGCGCCAGCGTCCCATAAAAAATAATACGACCAGGATCACGAAAAGCAAAGCAAACAACAGGGTTTTCGAGAGGTTGTTGATGGAGTCCCGGATAAATTCACTGGTATCAAAAATAGATTGAATCTCCACATCCGCAGGTAGATTTTGCTTTAATTCGTCCATCCGTTGGTTGAGATTTTTAGCTACTCTGACAGTGTTTGCCCCCGATTGTTTCATGACCATCATGCGTACCCCGTTTTTTCCGTTGATCTTCTCATCCATGGTCATTTCACGAAGGGAATCTCGCACGGAAGCCACATTTTTAAGGTAAATCGCCTGGCCTCTGACATTGCCGATCACAATATCTTCAATATATTCACTGCTTTTAAATTCCCCTTCTACACGCAGGGGATAATCCAGTTGTCCCATTTCAATATTACCGGTGGGCATATTCATATTCTCGGCAGACAATACATTCCCGATTTGCTCGATGGTCATGTTGTATGCTTCCATACGCCGGGGGTCGATCTCGATAGCTATTTCCCGCTTTGGTGCGCCGACAATATTAATGGAACCAATGCCGCTAATGCGGTTCAGCGGGTTGATAAGTTTTTCCTCCAAAAGCTTTTCAAGCCCTTCATAGTTTTCATCCGCAGTGATCGCAAACATCTGTATGGGCATCATGCTGGTATTGAACTTAAAGATATTTGGTTCATCGGCTTCTTCCGGTAACTCATCTTTCACTAAAGCCAGCGCATCACGGATATCATTGGCCGCTTCGCTAAGGTCGGTTTCGTATTCAAATTCTAATGAAACAATAGAAAGGTTATCCCGGGAGGTGGACGAAATTTCTTTGAGGTCGTCAACGGTGTTTAAAACATCTTCAATGGGTTCGGTTATGTTTGTTTCTATATCACTGGCGCTGGCCCCCGGATATGTGGTAAAAACCGTGATGGCGGGAAGCTCAATATCGGGGTAGAAATCGACGGGTAAGCGTACGATGGAATATAATCCAAATACCACGATAGCAGTAAAGATCATTATAGTGGTAATGGGTTTTTTTACAGCATTGCCGTATATACTCATGATGTTGAATTTTAAATGCGAAAATACGTTACTTTACTTTACTATCGTTTGACATTCACTGAGTCTCCATCCATCAGCTTGGCCTGACCTGCAATGATCAGTTCCGAGCCTTCCCGGATCCTGGTGGAGAGGATTTCTATTTTATCATTATACCGGGTGCCTGTTTTTACAGACACTTTTTCTGCTTTTCCGTTTTTATGAATAAATACATGCCGGTTGTTTGTTCCTTCCTGTTTGATCACGGCAATAGCAGGAGCTAACAGTGCTTCGTCGTCTTTGATCTTGATCTGTACTCTGGCAAACATGCCCGGACGCAGTTTTTCATCGGGATTATTGATCGCAATTTCTGTTTTAAAGCTTCGTGTAGCCGGGTTGATCGTGGGGTAAACTTTATGGATACTCCCTTTAAACTCCTGGTCGGGGTATATATCAGAACGCAGGGTAGACTTCATATTCTCTTTGATTTCAGGAAAATATCTTTCCGAGATGTTTACTACAGCCTTTAAAGGTGAAATTTGCATAAGCGTAAGGATGGCAGATTTTCCTTCTTCCGTAGTGGGTGTCCCGGAGTATATTTCACCGGCTTCAAAATACTTTTCAGTGACAATCCCATTGAAAGGGGCGCTGAGCGTGGTGTTCTCCTTAAGATGTTCCAGGTTGCTGAGCGCCACCTCATATTGCATTTTCGCCTGTTCATATTGTTGCTCCGGAATGCTGCCCGTTTTATACAGGGTATCCATTCGTGAGTAATTGGAGCGTGCATTTTCAAGCTGTAATAAGGCCTGGGTAAGCTGGGTTTGGTCCATTAAAACCAACTTTTGTCCTTTGGAGATCCTGTCTCCGGCCTCTACAAAAATTTTATTGATACGCCCGGGCTGGGATGGAGCAAAATTTACCTCTTCAAATGCGATAAGGTTGGAAGTATAGCTGATCACTCTTTCGATAGAGTCTTTTTCCATGACCATGATCTTCACCGGATGGTGCTCAGCTTCCTCTTCCTGCCGGTCCCCGCTGTCCTCTGAAGGAGAACATGCATTTATCAATGCTGCGGAGATCAGCATATATCCGAAAAATTTGATTTTCTTCATATAATTAATTTTTAATAGAACATTGATAACGTTGTTCAAGCGGGTTATCGGGGATCAATATCGGTCTGGACCCGCCTAATCCGTGTTATCTGTTTTCGGTTATCATTTTTATTTATTTTTATATATTTTCGTGCTTAACCGGCATTATAAATTGTCATATAAATAGTCTTGTCTATAAAAATCATCCGGCTTCCGGCCCTTATAATTGGTTGTATAATTTTTCCAGCTTAAGGTTGGCCTGCATAAGCTCCAGAGTGGCATTCAGATAGTTGCTTTCAGCTTCCAGGTAATTTGCGTTGGATTGGGTAAGCTCAAGGCTGGAGACCAACCCCTGTTTATATTTTCTGCGTATGTTTTTAAGCATACGCTGGGCTACCTTTACATTTTCTTTTTGTGTTTCATAGTTTTCGTACGCATCGGCCAGTTCATACCGCAGCTGATTATTTTGCAGATGTAATTGCTCTTCGAGCATTTGTTTGCTCCGTTTGGCTTTATCCAGTTCAATTTTTGCTTTTTCAAGGCGGGCTTTACGTACACCACTGGAAAAAATGGGGATATTCAGGTTCAGCCCTGCTGCATTATTGGGACTAAGGTCAAAACCGGTGGTCATGATCTTTTCCGTATAACTGTAAAAGCCTGTAAGGGTTGGAGCAAAAGCCCATTTTTGCATATCTACCTGTTTTTCTTGTAGTTGTTCCTGGGTTTGCACGATCTGGTAATTTGGATTTTGCGAGAGGTTAAAGGAGTCGGTAAGCTTGGCCGAAACTTCTATGTTGTCCAATAGTCCTTGTAACGAGTCTGTAAGTATAATATCTTCGCCGGAATCCAACCCCATTTGATAACGAAGCATATTGTAGCTCAGGTTAATGTTCCTTTCCATGGCTTTCTTGCGGTTTTCCAATTGGGACAGGTTGATGCTGATCTGATCCACATCTGTTTGTTCAGCAATACCGGCTTCATACATGCCTTTGGTGTGTTCTTTTATTTCTTCAAGATTCTCAATATTGATATTTAATATTTTACGGATATTTTCAGTAACTAATATCAAATGATAGGTGTTACGTACAGTTTCTTTGACATCCAGTTTGTTGATATTTACATTTTGCCTTGCCAGTTCCTGCCCGATTTGAGCAGTTTTCAATCCTACCCAGTATTCTCCTCCAAAAATAAGCTGGGAGACCTGTACCTGTGCGTTCGACTGGTCTGTCATTACAATCGTGGAAGAAGATCCCGAAGTCATCTCTTCCAAAATTTTAAGTAACTCGTGATCACCGGCGTCCAGCTTGCTGTAGTCAATCTGAGGCATGTCTGTTCCACCGTCTCCTCCGCCCATCTCAAAGGTTGCTTCATAATTGAAATTGGTCATATAATCAAATTGCCCGCTGATCTGAGGTAGCCCCTGCCCACGTGCTTCCTTGTATTGCTGTTCCGCTATCTGAATATCCTCCCGTGCATTGTTTAGCGCCTTATTATGCTCTAAGGCATAGCGGCAGGCTGATTCCATGGAGAACTCCAGAGAATCACCCTGGGCAAATAGCAGGAAGCCGTTACTGATATATAATAATATAGCAAGCAAAACGGTACGTTTCATATCAATTGTTTTTTAAAGGATTATAAATGTGTATAAAAAATGCATTGGATTTTCCTGATCTGTTTTTTAGTTTGTTTCGTTTTGCATTAAACAAACCGACATATAAAATTATTATTCTGTGGTATTAATTTTTTTTAAGGTATTCTTTTTTAAGTAATTCAAAATTATTCAGGAAAAAATCGATCATATGGATCAAATCTTTGAAAAATATACAGTTTTCTGATTCCGAGTTAACTTTTAAAGCGATAATCTCTTCCATTCTTTTTTTCTTTTCTTTCAGGTCTTCTTTAAAATGGTCGATCAGTTGAAAGGGATCCTTCCTTCGAAGTCGAAAGTACCTTTTTCGTTCTCCCGGCAGTGTTATATATTCGATTTTATTTCCGGCCTGAAGGATCTTCAAACCCACGCTTGCAGCACTTTTGCTTATTTGCAGCTCTTCAGTGATCTCATCGAACGTATACTGCTCCTTATCCATCACCATTAATAAGGCCAGTATACGACCTGCTACCGGTTGTATCCCTTCTTTTTCAAGGTTTAATCCTATAGTCTCTACCAGTTGCTTTTGTTGGTGTATTCGTTCTTCTGTTCTCATAGTTTAAATTTTTCTATATCCTTTATAATCTGTAACTTATGCTTGTTTGCTGAATTCTTGATTCTATCGAAGAGTCCGGTCTAAAAACACTAAATTTATCACAGCCGCTAAAAATCAAATGTGACTTTTTTAGACTGGACTCATCGAATAAAATCCGAAACCTTTTGCCTGTAAAATGCGAAGCAAATAGTACCGGAACAAAATAAATTCAGAACTCCTTACTTGTGAGATGGAAATCTGCATAAATCCGATTGCGTGCTTCGTTCGCTACGTCTCTTCGGCTTTCCGCCTCTCCGTCTCTTCGTTCGTTAAGTCTCTTCGTCTCCCTGTTCGCTCAGCATCAACGCATCATTTCCCTGCTTGCGTCCCTGGCATAACCGCTTATATTTATCCTGTTTTTCGGGATAAACGTGCATGTGTGTTGCGCTCATGGCTGTTATACGGATATGCCTGTGGTACTTTATTGTATGTCAGAGCTATACGGATAATTCACTTGTTTTTTCATTGATGCTGCAAAAATAGAAATAATTTTATTGTTCGCAAGTAAAAGAACTGAACAATGTAAAAAATTATTGACCTTAGCCATTAAACAAGGAGGGTAATTATCCCAGGTCGATCTTTTATTTATTAGCACAGAGCCCATTTATCGAATTGCTTCCGTTTCCGGGGATAAATTCACATGCATTTACGTTTCGTTATTTTTTGATGGTTGAGGCTGTGTTAGCCCGATAATGATCAGGTTGCTGCAATTTGTTTTGATCGTTTTCCAGAGGTTAGATTTTTTCAATTTCCGGTATGTATATTTATTATGGTTCAGGTTTTGGTACCATTCCAGGTCTGCGCTGAGGATATGTCCGAGGGGTTCCACTCCTTTTTTATCATATAAATCTTTGATTATGCATACAGCTTGTTCCCTGTAGAGATCTTCCTTTTTACGTAATTTTTTCACGGCATCCTGCTGTATAAAGAGGATCGTTTTTTCAGTGGGGCGTTCCAGGTCGATAATGCTTCGGTTGGGGTGTTCGGGGTTATACCATACCATAAAGCTATAATTTTTGCGCAACGGGATGCCTTTATTTGTAAAGATCTTATTACCGCCGATTTTTGTGGGGCGTACTTCATGCCGACGGTATAAGGAATCATTTACATAGTATTTATAGTGCAGGTTTTGGTTTCGGTAACCAAAGCTCAGGGTTGAATATATTATTGCTTTGGTTTTGGTATTGTGTCTTTTGATCAATCGATACCGGATATCGATAAAAAAAGCCGCTGTCAGAAAAATGAT
>JAWOBQ010000077.1:0-4152 GCA_046484255.1 Bacteroidales bacterium
TCAAAATAAAGAACAAAGGAGACCTGTCGGCCCCCTTTCACATGACCTATGAAGACCGGGAAGGCAAGGTGAAAGAACTGACAGTTGACGGCTTTGAAGATAAACAAACCATCACGGTAAAGACCGATAAAAATACCCGGATCCATATTGACCCTGAAAATAAACTCCCGGAAACCAGCAGGTTTTTTAATCAGTACGACGGCACCAGGTTGTTTTCCCGATACGGCCGCTTACGGGCCAAATGGCTTTATCATCTGCCGCTTGAACGCACAAAATTCCTTTTCCATACGCCCATCGCCGGCTATAACTTAACCGATAAATTTATGCCCGGCTGGCTGTTCTATAACGACCCGGTATTTTCCTATCCACTAACCTTCCGTTTGGCTCCCCTTTACAGCACAGGCTCCAACGAACTGGCAGGAGAAGGACGCATCAACTATGCCTACTCTTCCCGGTGGAAAAACTTCACAGGATGGAAACTCAAGGCATATGGAAAATGCTATCACTACGAACAACCGGAAGAGAAAGCCCCCCTGGCCTATCATAAACTATCCACGGAATTGAATTTTGCTTTTCCGGGAAGACAAAACAGGTTTACCCGCTCAGCTCACCATACCGGCCTGAGGTTTCACTATCTGGAAAAAGAGTATTCCAAATGGAAAACGCTTTTCGGCAGCAGCCCGGAATATCTGGGAACCGCTTATACCATCAACCGGGTGTATGAAATGTTTTACCAATATTCTGCAAAACAAATCAACCATACCCGGCACCTGGATATGAACCTGCAATATGCCAATGAAAACCTTAAGTTAACCACCGAATGGAATTACCGGTTGCGATATGACCAGGCCAATAACGGGCTGGAAGTTCGTGCCTTTGCCGGGGTATTTTTACTGCATGGGTCCCGTGACGCCCTGGATATGCGGCTGCGTATGAGTAACCCGACCGGCAAGGATGATTACCTGTTTGACCATACCTTTTTAGACCGTTCACTTGCCGGCAACAGCAATATCTGGAGCAGACATATGATCACCGGAGACGGTGGTTTTATAACACCGCTGCCGGGGTACCAGACATGGAGCCATATCTATGCCCTGAACCTACATACCGACCTGCCCTTAGATATCCCGCTGGGCTTATTTGCCAACTTCGCAAGCTCAGACAGAACCCACCTGCAGATAGAAAGCCTTCCGGCCCTCCTTTTTGAAACCGGTATGAGCCTGAGCATCTGGAAGAATAATTTCCGCATTTACCTGCCCCTGATACCTTCAGAAAATGATTTTAACATATCCCTTACGCGCTTTACATTAAACCTGGACCTGTTCAGGGATATTAACGGAAGCACAAGCCGTCTGGAGAATTGGGGATTTGGAGAGTTCTGATCCTTTATCCTTTATCCCCGGCCTGAAGGCCGGGGCAATTGGGGCCGGGGCAATTGGGGCCGGGGCAATTGAAGGCCGGGGCTATTGAAGGCCGGGGCAATTGGGGTTCTTTCCTCAATTGATCTGTTCTTTAATTGATTAGCGCTTAATTGCTCTGTCCTTTAATTATTCTGTTTTTCAATTGATTAGCCCTTAATTGCTCTGTCCTTTAGGGCAGAGATCCTCAATTGAATATTGAATTCATAATTTTTGAAGGTCGGGGCAATTAAAGGCCGGGGTAATGTATATAAACCACATAGCACCAGGGCGTAGACTCTACAGAATTATATTAATGGAAAACCAGGCTAATCCATAAATATTCAAACCGGAAGGGTCATACTTAAATTTATTATATTTTTGCAACAGATCTTAGCCTTATGGCCGAACGACAAAATATCTATTTCCTTTCTGATGCCCATTTGGGTGTCCCTGATCATGCCCACAGCCTGGAGCGCGAGAAAAAGCTGGTGCAATGGCTGAAGCAGGTAGCTCCGTCTGCCAAAGCCATCTATCTGGTAGGGGATATTTTCGATTTCTGGTTTGAATATAAGCATGTAGTTCCGCGTGGTTATGTCCGCTTGTTTGGCACAATTGCCGGATTAACCGACAACGGGCTTCCGGTGCATTTTTTGCCGGGAAATCATGATCTTTGGGTGCGCGACTATTTCCACAAAGAAATGGGCATGCAATTGCATTGCGGCCCAATCAGCGAAGAATTCAACGGAAAGACTTTCTATATCGCCCATGGCGACGGGCTGGGAAATGGAGATAAAGGATATAAACTGCTAAAAAAACTGTTTACCTGCAAGCTCTGCCGGTGGCTTTTCGCCCAACTCCACCCCGATCTTGCCATCCGGATCGCAAGCTCTTTTTCACACCAAAGCCGGATCAACAACACCATGAAAGATGAAGTATTTTCAGGAGAAAATAATGAATGCCTTGTCACTTACGCAAAGAAAATACTGCAAACCCGTCATTACGATTATTTTATCTTCGGGCACCGCCACCTGCCCCTGGAAATCAACCTGCCCGGAAACAGCCGCTTCATTAACCTGGGCGAATGGTACCACCGCTTTACCTATGGCGTCTTCGACGGAGAAAATTTCCGCCTGGAATACTTTGACGATTAGGGATTAATCGCTGACAGTCCTGACGACGCTGTCAGGTTTAACCACACGGTCAGGTTTGGAAACAAATGACCTGTCAGCATGCGAAGCTCCTGACAGCGTCTGCTATCAATATTTTACCATTCAAAAAAAAAATTACAATTAAATTGCTAATAATAAAAATATTTTTTGTATATTTGAAAATATTTGACACAAACCCATGAGATTTAAACTGACACTAACCCGGACATCAAAACAGCGCATGCTTCCGATGGAATATATGTATTACATCAGTGCCTGGATATACAAGGTTATCGGGAAAGCAGATAAAGAGTTCGCTCAGTTCCTTCATGACAAAGGCTACGGGGCCAGCGATACAAAATTGTACAAGCTGTTTTGCTTTTCTCCGCTAAACTTTGGAAAACCGAAGCTTTGGAAAGAAAAGAAACTGTTTGAGATTAAAAATCATGAAATAAGCTTGCAGCTTGCTTTTGATGTGCAGGAAGCTGCTTCGCATTTTATCCAGGGGTTGTTTCTGGAACAGGAGTTTTACCTGGGTGATAAGTTTAACGGTATCGATTTTAAGGTAACAAAAGTAGAAGCGTTGCCCGAGCCTGAATATACAGAAACAATGCATTATCGGCTGAAGACACCATGGGTAGTAAGCTACAAAGTGGAAGGATCAAATGTGCCCAAATATTTAAAACCCGGAGATGATCATTTCCATGAACAATCCGTGAAGCATATCGCAGAGAAATACAAAAATATTCGTGGCGAAGAGATACCGGCAAATATAATTGACTTTAAGCCGGCAAAAGAATACAAACGGGCAGGATATGTCATAAAACCCAACACACCGGAACAAACGCGGGTAGTAGGAAATCTTTTTGATTTTGAATTGACAGCTCCCGTCAAAATTCACCGCATGATATGGAATGCCGGTGTAAGCGAGAAAAGCAGCATCGGGTTTGGGTGGTGTGAAAATGAAAAAAATAAAACGAAATAATATGTTAGATACAGTAATTAAAATTGGAAAGCTCTACAGAGAAGCATCTGATGCATATAAATATCATGAGCTGATTAATCTTGCTTGGAATGATGTTTTATCTTTAAACAAGAAAAAAGATAAAAATGGAAATACAATAAATACTGTTTTTTATGAATTGCCGGTTATTGATAGGGAAGATAGCTTTGTTTTTGATTTTGATAATTTAAAATACATAGAAGATGAAGATAAGCAAAAACAAATAAGATATTTAAATTTTAAGACGTCAAAAAAAGACGCTGAAAAAAGATATTTGTTTGGAGATATTGTCTATAGCCATTTCATTGATAAGAATAATCAGTTGAATGAATTTGGAAATTACCGTCTATATGGAAAATGGGCGAAAAGGACTTCATTTAAGGGTGCTGAGGAAGTTTCTGCCCTTATTGATAATGAAAATATTCAAAAATTTAGAAATGAATTTAGAAATAAAAAGAACCAAATTGAAGAATTATTAAAAACGTATCCCTCTGTTGTTCTACATTTTAATTTAAATGGAAAAATGTGGCATAAAGACAAAGATATTATAAATGATATTGATAAGATAATCACTAATAACTTAGTAGAAAGACATAAAGAT
>JAWOBQ010000211.1:0-5680 GCA_046484255.1 Bacteroidales bacterium
TTGCCGTTTACATCAACCAAATCGATACGAAAAGAGCCGGGAACAGGCGCCGGGGTTTTTGGCCCCAATTGCCCCGGCCTTTAATTTCCCTTAATTGCCTGAGCACTAATTGCCCCGGCCTTTAATTTCCCTTATTTCCCTTAATTTTCCTTAATTGCCCCGGCCTTCAGGCCGGGGATTAAGGATTAAGTATCAGAACCCCAATCACTCCGGCCCCTATTGCCCCGGCCTCAATTGCCCGGCCTTTAGTTTTCCTTAATTGCCTTTAATTACCCCGGCTCTTAATTTCCCTTAATTGCCTGAGCACTAATTGTCCCGTCCTTTAATTTCCCTTAATTCCCTTAATTTCCCTTAATTGCCCCGGCCTCAATTGCCCCGGCCTTCAGGCCGGGGATTAAGGATTAAGGATCAGAACCCCAATCACTCCGGCCCCAATTGCCCCGGCCCCAATTGCCCCGGCTCCAATTGGCTCAGCCTTTAATTGCCAGACCCAGACTCCGATCCTGCATATGAATTTAATTGATATTTTGCCGGTAAAGATGTTTTATAGTATTGAATTTCAGTGAGCATAAAAAAACAGTCATTTTCCCGGCGGCCTGAATTATTTCTTAATTTTTTTGTATATTTGCACCCGCTAAACAGCAAAATTTCATGGGTATGATTCATGGAAGCTGTTCGCAGCAGGGAAATAATTTTTCAGGGCCTATAGCTCAGTTGGTTAGAGCACTTGACTCATAATCAAGTGGTCCCTGGTTCAAGTCCAGGTGGGCCCACAAAAAACGGGAAAAGGCTTGTGTGTTAAACCATGCAAGCCTTTTTTGTTGAATCGTTGAAGTGTTGGATCGTTGATGTGTATGCCCGATCCACTTGTGGTTGTTGGTTTGTGTGTTTGTCCTTTTAATCAGCCTCAGCTTATTTGCTTTGGGGCTTTTTGAGGTGGTTACATGTGGCAGAGCCGGCTATGGAATACTGCAGCCTTACGCCAATGTTCAGCCTGCCATGCTGATACTTCAGAAAAAGTAAAAGCGTGAAGTTCGCTTTTTAGATGCTTTCAGTGAGGAATTTTACAGTAGAAGACCGGATAAAAGTCTTGCTTTAAAGACGGATAAAATTATGCATCTTCTGAGAGCTGTTGATGATAAAGAAGGTTTGACTGAAGAAACGGCAATGAAAGAGTAATTGCCTGATTATATTCGCAGTAATACGTTATTTAGCTCTCCTTTTGCGATGGTGTCTGAGGATTCGATCAGAAGAAAGAACTTTTCATTGAATGTTTATCTGTTGAAACAAGAGAAAGATTTTCCGGAAGAAGATGGGGATGTGCAGTTAGGCCGGGTTTTGGGAAACAGCTAAGCAGGGGCAATGTCTTAAAACAGTTGAGGGAAGATGAATTATCAAAGGTTCGTGGAAAATTCCCTTCGCTGGAAGAACAGAAAAGGTTGGTGCCGGATTTTTATATTGAGGCAAAATCAAATCAAGTAAATGTGTTAAAGTCAAAAGTTAATACTTGTTATAAGCAGTTTTGAATTCGTTATGCGTATCAATTTTTGACCTGATTGCACGTAATAGCTCTTCTATCTTTATTTCTTTTTCCGGCATCGTTAAATTATTTTTTTGCTTATCATTTCTGGCCTACTTCTCAAGCCTCAAATTTTATGGTAAATATAAGATATTTATTATGTAAACTCTTTTCCGTTTTAAAAAAGGAGCCCGGTCTAAAAGGCTACTTTTGCCTTTCAATGGCTTTTTCCCAGTCTCCTGTGAAGACTGAAAGGTGAAAGTACTGAAAGATCAACTGTTATTGATTTATGGAGTAAGGCTGATTTTCAACAGTTGCGAAAAACATGCATCTTGATACCGAACTAATACACCAAATAAGAATTTCATAGCTTTAGTCAGAAAGAATAAAAATGCAAACCATCTATTAAACAAATTTTATCATTACATTAAAATCATCCCACATTTTACGTATTATTTTACTCTCTTTTTTATTATCAATAGAGTTTTCTATACGTTTGTCTTTATTTTGATCATGAAATAGATAATAAACATAATCAAATTCATCGCATAACGTATGCATCAAACATTGACCTACCCCATGCTTTACAGTTGATCCGTAAGCACTCTGTTTATATTCTACTGCAATAATGTATGGATCAGTAATAATATAGTCGGGATAGTTCCTCGATCCGAAAGTTTTAGTCCGCTCTTTACCATATAGGCCCTCTTGGCCTTCCCAATAAAATGACTTAATTGCTTTAGCTTCCACGTCTTTATATCCCCTTTCACGAAAGTAATTTTCTAAATAAGAAATAATTAAGGGTCTTATTTCAGTTTGAATCTGTATTTCAGTTTTTCTCCCTGTATTCTTACGAAATTGTGGGTTTCCTATAATGTGATTGTGAAGCCCCTTAAGAAATTTTAAAACTTTTTCTGATTTTTTTTCATAATATACTTCTCGTTTTAATGAATTAATAATCAATCAAACATTTATAATTGTTAAAGATAAAAAAATTATAGATATTGATGTTGTCAAAAAATATCGTTATTACCGGATTTTCACTTAATCCAAGCATAAAGAAATAACATTTTCTCACTTAGGTTTATAGAAATGGATTAGTCAATACATTGGTAAAAAATAAATCAGAGACATGAAGTTATATTCCACACAGAAGATCGCCTCTCTATAAACCAACATTTTTCCGTATATTTGATGGCATAGTCTACCAAGTCAAATTTCGTTAAAAAGTTACAATCATGTTCACCTGGGTAAGTACACATAAGGCCATTGCCAACAAGCTATATGAATATCAAAACAGGCAACCGGAATTAATCCGGCTATTAAAAGATGCCAGTGAAGCAAAGCTCAATGATAAAGATAAAAAAGGACAGCATATAGAATTAGAAGAGATTGACCCGTTTTCATTCTTTTGTTTTATTTATAAGGTAGGTCCTTCAAATCAAATTAAACGACTTCAGCATATCGCCCGGCACTTTAATTTAAGCCCGCTCCCTTCGGATACTTGCGGATTACCTTCCACAAATGCTTTAAAAGTGATGATGTTTCCCTTTTTGGAACATGGTGAAAACAATGAAATTGACCGCCTTTGGAATTTTTTCAAAGCAGCTATGAATGAACAAATAACTGATTCCCTGTTTGATGATATACTTAGCATTGAGGGTGCAGGGAGAACCAAGATAACCGAAACTTTATTTTACGTTAAGCCTGATAAATATTTGCCCATCAACAAGCAGTCCAAACCATACTTAAAAGAGATTTTAAAGATCAACCCTGAATTCAAAACCTTTTCTGATTACAAAAACATCATGCAAAAGGCTAAAGAAGCATCAGGTGATCCATTTTATAAAATTTCTTATGATGCCTGGAAGTGGAATACATCAGAAAAAAGTCAAAATTATTGGATATTCCAGGCAACCCCTGACCAGTATGATCTGGTGGCCTCATTAAAAGAAAAAGCCCTGAAAACCTGGAGTGTAACTACCCATAAAGACAAGATAACCAAAGGCGACAAAGTCATTCTCTGGATTACCGGATCCAAAGCGGGCTGCTACGCGCTTTGTACTGTAGCATCAGAAGTTAAAACCCGGAAAGATAACAAGGAAGAATTAAAATATTATATCTCCCCGGTGAATAATACTGAAGGCCTCAAAGTAGAACTTGATATTGATGTGAACCTGGCCGAAAATCCTGTTTTAAAAGAGCAGCTAAAGGGAAAGAAAGAATTCTATAACTTTATCAAAGGCATACGGGGCACCAACATAAAGGCTACGAAAAAACAATATAAAATTATTTCAGAAATGGTTGATCCCAAAAAGAATAACATTCAATATTGGCTGTATGCCCCGGGTGAGAATGCAAAAATGTGGAATGAATTTTATAATCAAGGCATTATGGGCATTGGATGGAGTGAGCTTGGCGACCTCAATGAATATGAAACAAAAGAAGATATCCGGAAAAAACTACAAGAAATTGAAGGAAGTAAGAGCAAAAAAACAAATGATACTAATACCAATTATGATTTCAAAGAAGGTTTAAAGCAAAATGATGTAGTAATCGTCAAAAAGGGAACTGAAAAATACCTTGGATATGGTGTTATCGCTTCTGATTATTATTATGATGATACACAGAGCAAGTACAAAAAATGCAGAAAGGTTAACTGGAAGAAAAAAGGCGAATGGCCTGAAAACAAAGATGCAATTCCCTTAAAAACACTTACGAAAATCACCCACCAATAGGAATATGTCAACAAACTAAAAAAACTCCTGGAAATCCGGGAAGAGGATTTGAGCATCAGTCCGGGTATCCGGAGCGGGTCACCGGCTCCGTTAAACCAGATCTTGTATGGTCCGCCCGGTACCGGAAAGACTTACAAGACCATCAGTAAAGCACTAGAGATCCTTGGAGAAGCAAACCTTGAAAAAATGCCGAGGGAAGAAATCAAAAAACGTTTTGAGGAGAAGGTTAGAGGAGGACGCATTGTGTTTACCTCCTTTCATCAAAGCATGGCATATGAAGATTTTGTTGAAGGCATTAAACGTGTATCGGATGACGAGGAAGGCTGGACAGGGGATGTTCATTATAAGATACTCAAAGGAGACCGTGATGAATTTTATGCGGATGCCGGCGGGGATGTACAAATATACAGCGGTGAAAACACCATGCTGAATGGCAACAGTATCAATGAAAATGCCCGGTATAAGTGGTATAGCAGCAATGATTCTTTATTATCGGAATCGAATTCATTATCCGTTGCACCCCAGACTTCCGGGCAATATATCTATGAAATTTTAGCAGAAAGTGATGGGTTTAAACCGGGTCGGGCAGCGTACTGACTATGACCGGTTGCAGCTTGAAGTGTGGACCGATGGGCGCATGACCCCTGAGGAAGCACTCCGCAACGCCACGAAAATTCTGCAAGGGCATCTGACGGTATTTACGCAGGCCCAGGGCGAATCGGTGGCTGGTGAGATGCCGCTGACTGAAGAAGAACAGAAACTGTTTGATAAAATGTGCAGCGACGTCGCCGATCTGGATCTTTCGGTGCGGGCCAAGAACTGCCTGCATAATGCCGGCGTTCAGAAAATCGGCGAACTCGTGCAGAAGAGTGAAAACGAAATGCTGAAGTTCCGTAATTTCGGCAAAAAATCGCTGGAAGAAATTGCCGATAAACTCACTGAAATGGGTTTGGGCTTAGGAATGGATATCCCCGAAAACGTTCTAGCCAACTTTCAAGAGAAAGTCGGCTCAGCCGAACCGCAGCCGGAAGAAAGCTCTGAATCCAAATCGGAAGCTGAAGAAAAGGACGCTGCGAAAGAATCTAAAGAAAGCAAGAAAACTGCCGAAGAGCAGACAACGGAAACCGAAAAGGAATAACCGATGCGTCACCGTAAGTTTACTTTCATGATCGGCCGTACCACTGCGCATCGTCGGGCCGATATGGCGAATATGACCTGCAGCCTTCTGGAGCACGGTCAAGTCAAGACTACCCTGGCGCGGGCCAAACAATTACGCCGGATGGCGGATAAAATGATAACCCTCGGAAAACGCGGGACACTGCATGCGCGCCGCCAGGCCATCTCCAAACTGCAGCAGAAACCTGTAGTCAAGATGCTGTTTGATGATATTGCGCCGCAATATACCGAGCGGCCGGGGGGTTAT
>JAWOBQ010000317.1:0-9945 GCA_046484255.1 Bacteroidales bacterium
CTCATATCTCTCATCTCCTTTATCACCCTCTACCGCCTCCAGGATCTTTTCAGAGTACTCGGCCCTGATTTCACTTATCTTTTCAGCAGCCTCAAGAAAGGGTTCAATATCCTGTTTTTCTATACCATTAACAGTGAGTTCGGCATTTCCATCCGCTTCATTTTCATATACATCGTCATAGTCACTGGCAAGGGCTGAGCCAAATCCGGCGACACAGATAGAAACAAGATAAATTAGCGCGATTGACACAATTTTAATAGATTTCATTTTACACCTGCTGTTTTTTAATCAAAATACATTCCACTTTTGGCAAAACCAATAACACTAATAATTTTAAAATATCCATGCATTATTCGTGCCGAGTTTTCAGAAGGGCTATATTGACACAACCTGCATCATAATTATAGTTTATGATTCAAGGAAAATATGAAGATCCCGGCTTTGCTGGGCGAAAAGGACGTAATGAAAGTACTTCAGTTGATGCCGGGGGTTCAGAGTGGCTCTGAGTCGAGCACCGGCCTGTATGTCCGCGGGGGTGGTGCCGACCAGAACCTGATCCTGCTGGATGATGCTCCGGTATACAATGCCAATCATCTTTTCGGCTTTTTCTCGGTCTTTAACGGGGATGCGCTCAAAAGCATTGAACTCACCAAAGGGGGATTCCCGGCCCGTTACGGGGGGCGGCTTTCGTCGGTGCTGGATATTACCATGAAAGAAGGAAACAAGCGAGACTTCACCGGGGAGGCCGGGGTAGGCCTGATCTCATCGCGCCTGCTGCTGGAAGGCCCTTTACGGAAAGATACCTCTTCATTTCTGATCTCGGGCAGACGCACTTATATAGATCTGCTGGTACGGCCCCTGATGCCGGAAGACGAAAAGGCGGGCTATTACTTTTACGATCTGAATGCAAAGGCCAACTATACCTTCAGCCGGAAGGACAAGCTGTATGTGAGTGGCTATTTCGGGCAGGATCGTTTTTCCACAGCCTTCGAGGATACCG
Organism: Bacteroidales bacterium; assembly: GCA_046484255.1. Taxonomy (GTDB): domain Bacteria; phylum Bacteroidota; class Bacteroidia; order Bacteroidales; family PWNQ01; genus PWNQ01. Next base: position 1,001 of record JAWOBQ010000317.1, read on the forward strand.
AAGCCGGGCTAAACTGGGGCAACAGCACCGTAACCCTGCGCTGGAACCATTTGTTCAATGACCGTCTGTTTGCTAATGCTTCCCTGATCCATTCCCGCTATAATATGGAGATATACCAGCAAACGGAGTATGAAGACAGCGATTACAGCCTGTCGTATTCTTCAGGCATCAAGGATTACGGTATAAAGTACGACCTGCAGTATCACCCGGCCTCCTCGCATACGATACGGGCAGGCTTCAGCAGCACATATCACTTGTTTAAGCCCAGTGCTTTGGTGATCCGGGATGATAGCTTTGATGAACATATTTCAGAGATCAGCGAGATCCCTTCGTTGGAGTCGGCAGTATATGCGGAGGATGAATTTTACCTGCTGGAAAACCTCAAAGTAAATGCCGGCCTCCGGTTGTCGCACTTTTTACATGAGCAAAAAGGATATCTTCACCTGGAACCCAGGCTTTCAGCCGGCTATCAGATCACTGAATCCTCGGCCATCAAGGCAAGCTATGCACAAATGATGCAATCGCTGCACCTGATGTCGAATACCGGAATAGGGCTGCCGACAGACCTGTGGGTGCCTTCCACGGAAAATATTACACCACAGCGATCCAGACAGGTGGCAGGAGGATGGGTTAAAGACTTCCTTAAAGAAGGGATTACCCTCTCGGTGGAAGCCTATTATAAAAAATCGGAAAAAGTGAAAGGCTATAAAGAAGGAGCTTCCTTCCTGCTGATCGACAACCCTTCCATAGAAGCAGAACGCTATGCCTGGGAAGATAATATTACCCAGGGACAAGCATGGTCGTATGGTACCGAAGTGCTGCTGCAGAAAAAGTCGGGGCGCCTGTCGGGATGGATCGGGTATACTCTCTCATGGACACAACTGCAGTTCGATGAAGTGAATTTTGGGGAAAAATATTATGCGAAATATGACCGCCGCCATGATGTGTCGATCGTTAGCATGTTCGATATCAATGAAAATGTGAAAGTATCAGCTACCTGGGTCTATGGTACCGGAAATGCCATAAGCCTGCCCGTCGGTGAATATAATGCAAAACCCCATACGCCCAAAACCGGACAGGGAAACGATGATCCGTATTCCTTTAACGCATACTTTGTCAATGATTACGGCCAGAAAAACGACTACCGGATGGCGCCATACCACAGACTGGACCTGGGAATACAATTTCATAAACAGATCAGCCTGGGCGAACAAAGCTGGAACATCTCGGTTTATAACGCCTATAACAGACAAAACCCGTTTTTCTATTATATCGGATATGATGAGCAGGGAGAACGAAGTTTGAAGCAGGTTTCGCTTTTTCCAATTATTCCGTCTGTCTCGTATACGCTAAAGTTTTAGTGTATAAAATCTTAAGATCCCAAATTTAAAACTAAAAATAAATCCGAAAATAGTAAACAAAAAAAAAAGTGAAAGACAGGTAAAATTAGTCAGGGGATGATTAAATGCAAGGAGGCGAACTGCCGGAAAGGTAAATCAGTGTGCGGTGGGCTTCCCCCTTTAGGGGCTAGGGGTGCGCGCAGGGAAGGATGCGTAGTAGGTAGTAAATAGTAAATAGTAAATAGTAAATAGTAAATAGTAAATAGTAAATAGTCGATAGTCGATAGTCGATAATAGTAGGCCTAATGCCTTGAGGTGATAATGAGAGGGTGAGAGAGCGAACGAAGCGACTTAAGCGAACGAAGCGACTGAGAGAAAAAGCGAACAGAGAGAATTCAGCTAAAACCGGTAAACGATTCAACGGATCAACGATTCAACAATAAAGCCTAAAAAAAAGCTTTTGCACAGACCAAAAGCAAAAAAACAAAAAGACTTAAAAATAAGCATTCTATTAAAATTTTGAACATATGAAATATATATTAATTTTCCTGGTTCTTCCGGTTTTATTTTCCTGCGAAAAGACCGTGGATAATGCGGACCTTCCGGAAGAGGGCAGTAAGCTTGTAGTGCATTCTTACGCTATGGAAGGCACGGATACGCTTTTTGCGAGCTTAAGCTATAGCGAGCCGATATTTTCCGGCAACGGGCCGGCTGAGATCCCGGATTTAGACAAAGCGGATGTTCGCTTGATAAAGGGGAGCCATCATTATCCCTTCACTTACGACAGTGTAAGCGATCATTTTTATCTGGCCACGGATATCCACAAGGGGAAAACTTACGGGCTGCGTGCTTCGACGCCGGATTTTCCTTTTGTAGAGGGCGAAACTACCGTCCCCTATCAGGCTCCTTCAGATCTGGATCTTGTAAAGCAGGAGCTGGTATCCAATGAATTTGAGGATAACATCGTCCTGACCTTTGAATTTACGGATATTGCTAACGAGGCAAATTATTACCGGCTATTGTTGTATAAATATGAACAACAAGGGCCTACGATCAACGACTCCACCTGGCAGCTATATAACTGGGTATGGGGAAACAACCAAAGGCTGAATGTATTTACCGATGATAAACACGAGGGGAAAAAGATCCGGAAACGGGCTTCTATAAATGTTTTTCAGGGTCATCAGCGGATCAGGATCGTCTTATTATCCACAGACAAGCATTATTTTTTATATCATGATAAGCTCAATAAAGCAGAGATGGAAAACCCGTTTTCGGAGCCGGTGATCCCCTATAGCAATATGGAAAACGGACTGGGCGTGTTTGCCGCCTATACAAAAACATCCAAAGAATTTATCATCAGTCACTAAACCAATCTATATCAATCTACCTCAATCTAATCCAATCTAATCCAATCTAATTCAATCTAATCCAATCTAATTCAATCTAATCCAATCTACATCAATCTACCTCAATCTAATTCAATCTAATCCAATCTAATTCAATCTACATCAATCTACATATTCATTCCTCCGTCGACGGAAATCACCTGTCCGGTGATATATTCCGAGAGTTCTGCCCCGAGGAAAATACAGGTTTTGGCTACGTCGCGGGTTGCTCCTTCTCTTTTCAGGGGGATATTTTTGATCCATTCTTTACGGACATTTTCATCCAGCTCGCCGGTCATTTCAGTCACGATAAATCCGGGAGCTACGGCATTGCAACGGATATTTCGTGAACCCAGTTCCCGGGCCACAGATTTGGTAAATCCGATGATTCCGGCCTTGGAGGCAGCGTAATTCGCCTGTCCGGCATTCCCCTGCAAGCCAACCACGGATGCCATATTGATAATTGAACCGTAGCGCTGTTTCAGCATAGTACGCTGAACGGCTTTTGTCATGTTAAAGACCGACTTAAGGTTGACTTTCATCACCATGTCGAAGTCGTCTTCACTCATACGCATCAGCAGATTATCACGAGTGATCCCCGCATTATTGACCAGGATATCGACTTTTCCAAACTCCCTGACCACTTTTTCGATCAACTCCCGGCAAGCTTCAAAGTCTGCTGCATCAGAAGCATAAGGCATTACCTTAGTGCCCAGGGCTTGCAGTTCTTTGGTAGTATTTTCCAGGTTGGCATCCATTTTCAGGTCGGAGATGGCCAAATCGGCGCCCTGCCGGGCATATTCCATGGCGATCTGCTTGCCGATACCACGCCCGGCACCGGTGATCACGGCTGTTTTGTCTTTTAATAATGGTTTCATAATCTATGGCTGTTTTTCCTGCAAAAATAATAAAAAATCCGGTCCGGGTTTTTGTCAGGCAAATCACAAAAATAAGGCTGGTCTGAAAACTCAAAAATCAAGTCTCAGAACCTGGCCACGAGCCGGAGGTTTATCCTTCTGGAGGTAAGATACTTAGGGATAGCATACTGCCGGTTTTCCGCATCAGAGATCCACATATATGATATGGTATTATTATTTTGCAGCAGGTTAAAGACTTCGAGGGTAATCCAAATAGACTTAAAATTCCGGAAGGGGCTTTTGGCGCTCAATTGCTGGTCTTTGCCTTTAATCTGCCGGGAAAAACCGATATCCACCCTTCGGTATGGTTTCATCCGCAGTGTATCTTTGTATCGCTCGTGCGAGGGAGGCCCAAAGGGCAATCCGGTACCGAACACCAGGTTCAGGTGCATTTTATAGGCCGGGTTGCGTGGCAGGAAGTCCTGAAAGTATACGTTAAAGTTCACTCTTCTGTCGGTAGGTCTGGGGACATATCCGGGTTTCTTAAGGCTGCTGTCGGCCGGGGTATTATTGCTGCTATATCCGGGGTATATTTGTTCACCCTCGTCATTATAATAGACATAGTATTGGTCTCCTTCGATATTTTCGCGGGTACTCATCAGGGAGAGACCGGCCCAGGATTGGAGGCCGGGCACAAACTCGCCATTCACTTTAAAGTCGATCCCGGTGGCATAGCCATGGGCAATATTGCGGGCATAGTACCGGATGCGCACATTTTCCACTTCATAGGGGATAAGGTTATCGAGTTGTTTATAGTACAGTTCGGTAGCAAAGCGGAATGGTCTGTTCCAGGCCTGGAAGTTCCAGTATTGTCCGGCGACGATATGCACCGATCGCTGGGCTTTGATATCGGGGTTAATTTCCCCGTTAAAGTCTCTCATTTCGCGGAAAAACGGGGGTTGATAGTATATTCCTGCGGCCAGGCGGTATGTGATATCATGTTTCCAGGCGGGGATGATATCCAAAGAAGCGCGGGGGCTGAGCAGCAGTTCGTCATTCATCGACCAGTGCTGGAAGCGTACTCCGGCGGTAAGTTGATACTCCAGGCTGTCGTTGCCGAAGTCCCATTGGTTTTGGAGGTGTCCGCTAATCCGTGTAGAGGCCAGGTCTGTTTCGGAGGTGATCAGCTCTTTCATCTCCAGGTATTCTTTACTGCTTTGGGTATCTCCCGGCACATCGGGAGGTCGGGGCAGGGCATACCCGGCGGAGTCGAGCATCGTATACTCCCACATCTCGTCTTCGATCATTTCGCGTTGTACTTTCAACCCCCAGTGGAGGTTACGGCTGCTGCCGTCCTGATAGCTTCCCACATGCTTCAGGGCGAACACCTTAGCCTGCAGGTAGTTTCTGGCATGGTTTTGATATGTCCCTACGCCGCGGTTCAGGGCGGCACTTCCAAAGTCGTCGGCACCGAGATCGGTTTCCAGCTCGTCCAGCCAGTATTGTCCGCGGATGTCGAAGGTTTCCGCCTCGTCGGCATTATAAAGCGAGGCGATCAGTTTAAGCTCGAGGGGGTCGGTGGGGGTATAGCGAAAGCTCAGGGCGGTATTCATGGTCCGGAACCGGTCTTGCTCGCGCCCGTCGAAATAGACGCGAAACTGCAGGGCTTCTTCCAGTGTGCCGAATCGTGTTTCGCGCGATTCTGGGATCATCTCATAGTTGTTTTCAGATACATTAGTCAGCAGGCTAATGCGGAAGTTTTCGCCGGGTTTGAAGTGCATCAGCCCCTGGAAGTCGAAGAAGGAGGGCTGGTATTCTCCACTTGTTTCCAGGGCATTGAGCATATAGCGGCTGGTTTTGTAGCGTATTCCGGCCACATAGGAGAATGTTCTGCTGCTGCTGGCGTCCTGAACATAAGCAGAAGCGCCCAGCAGGCTGGTCTGAAAGCCGGCTTCAAACTTGCTGGGGTCTTTATAGGTGATGTCCAGCACGGAAGACATCTTGTCGCCATATTTCGCTTCGAAGCCGCCGGCAGAGAACTCGATCTTTTTCACCAGGTCGGAATTGATAAAGCTCAGTCCTTCCTGTTCGCCGGAGCTAACCAAAAAGGGGCGGTATATTTCGATATCATTGACATAGACGAGGTTTTCATCGTAGTTTCCTCCTCTGACGGAGTATTGGGAGCTAAGTTCGCTACTTGCCGATACGCCCAGGCCGGTTCTTTTCACGAGTTCTTCGACGGCATTTCCAGAGGCGGCAGGGATCTCGGTAGCAACTTTTGGGGGGATGGTCACCATGCCAGGGTCGTTGCGCCGCCGTGTTTCGATCACGGCTCCGGGCAGGTCGGTCTGAGCTCGTTTAAGCTGCACGTTTATTCTGCGTCGTTGCCCGGCTTGCAGTTGAAGGGTAAATATCTCCCGGCGGAAGCCCAGATAGGAAAAGGCCACCTTTACCAGGGCATTGGCGGGCATGTCCAGCTCATACTGTCCGTTTTCGTCGGTATATGTTCCCTCGGTCTTTCCGATCACAGCCACATGCACCAGCTCCAGAGGCTTCCGGTTTTCATCTACAACCTTTCCGTAAATGACTCCCTGTGGCTGCTGCGCCATAACAGACAGGGAGATAAGCAGTAACAGGCTTATTAAAAAACAGCGGTTTTTCATTCCTTTCTTCTTTCCATCATATATTGGCGGTGATCAGTCTCCGTTATTTCGCTTAAAGCGGCCTTCTTTCCAGGCTTTGATAAACTGGGCCCAGGCCAGTGGGTTTAGCAGGTTGTTAGGGCGCTTTTGCCCGGCATAATACAGCTTGCTGGTTTGCTCATTGATATAATTCTTATAGTTCATGCTTCCGTCCATAGGGGTATTTCGTGCCCTCTGGCGTATTTCAGCCATGGCCAGGTTTTTTCTGGCCCGCTCCAGGTCGTCGTCGGGGATGTCCAGTTGTACGAAGGCCCGCTTAAACTGCTCTACCGTAGGCCAGGGATATACCACTGTCTCGCTCAGGGTGACAGTATCCACACGCATCACCTGTATCAGGGAATAACGGTTACGGCTTAAGGTGTCGGGCAACACGTACTCTTCCGTGGTGAAGCCTACCGCAGAAAACCGCACGGTGTCGCCTTTACGGGCAACAAATGAGAAAAACCCGTGGTAATCGGCCATCGTGCCGCGGTTGCTACCCTTGATGACAATATGCGTAAATGGTACCGCGTCCAGACTGTCGGCAGTGACCACAACCCCGCTGAACTGAACCAGATCCTGATCCTCTTCCTCCCCTCCCGGCTGTGAGAAAAGTGTCAGCGAAGAAAAAGCAAACATAACAAGTAATACAGTGGAGCATGGTCTCATAACTGCGAAAATAGTGCATATTTTCAAACTGGCAAACAGATAAACGCCAAAATACAAGGTTTATTACAAAAAAAAGCCACTATCCGGAGATAATAGCTTTTTTTCTGCCGTCCGGGGCATATGCTGCTATTTCGTAAGATATCCTTTTTCCCGGGCTTCCCGGACACACTGCTTTAAGCCGTGCTTGTCGATCAGGCGTAAACCGGTGGTGGATACATTCAATACTATATGGCGGTCTTCATCCGGAAGATAAAAGCGCTTCCTGTGTACATTTGGATAAAAACGGCGTCTGGTCTTGGTATGAGAGTGGGATACATTGTTCCCGCTCATCATCTTTTTCCCTGTGATCTCGCATGTTCTGGCCATCGCTGTTGATTTTTTAAAGTTCGGAAAATTTGGAGTGCAAAGAAAAGGAAAAGTTTTGTAATTATCAAACTCTTTTTCAAAAATTCACGATTGTCCGCTTAAAAATGAATAAAAAAATGAACAACGGATTGTTAATGAAAATTTCAGCTCTTTTCTCCCTGTTCTGTTTTTTGGATTATTTTTGTATAAAACACAGGAGTCCGGTTTAAAAAGATCATATTTGGTTTTCAGCGGCTTTTTGCCCGGCCCTAAAGGGTGGATCCGCTGAGAACAAGCTACTTTTTAGAGGCCGGGCCAAGCTGATCTTCAGCCGGTGTAATGGATTTTGCGTTTTTCGACCGAACTCACACATCAAGAGGTATGCAACAGGAATTAGAGGCATTGATACGATTGTTAGAAGACCCTGACGAGGGTATTTACCGTAATATTTCGGATCGCATTTTATCGTTTGGCGCGCCGGCACTTTCATTTTTACGTGAGGCTGAATTATTGTGCAGGAGCGATTTGCAGCGCCGTCGTCTGGAGACATTAGCGGGCAGGCTGAACCATCAATCGCTCAAAGGAAAGCTCAGGGCCTGGCGCGAGAGTGGGGATCAAGACCTTTTGGAAGGGATGTTGCTGCTGACAGAATACCGGTATCCGTCCGCGGAGCATAGCGAAAGCATTCGCCGGATCGAAACCATACGAAAGGATGCCTGGCTGGAGATCAATGATCACCTTACCGCCCTGGAGAAAATCCGGGTGCTTAACCATGTGTTTTTCGAGCTCCATGGATTCCATGAGAATATCCATGAAGCTTTAGGGCCTCAGGATGTCTTTATCAATGACACCCTGCTGAAAAAGTCAGGAAGCCCGGTTTCCCTGGGTATCCTCTATTCTGTGATCGCCCATAAGCTGGACATCCCGGTATTTGGGGTGAACCTGCCCGGGCATTTTGTGCTGGCCTATCTGGATGGTCCTTATACGCACACCATCAGCCCGGAGAATGTGCTTTTTTATATCAATACGTTTAATAAAGGAGTGGTGTTTACCCAGGATCAGATCCGGGAATTTTTGCATAAGATACAGGCGGAAGCTCATGCAGACTATTTTGTCCCCTCTCCCAACCATATGATCTTACAGCGGGTGCTGAAGAACCTGATGTTTATCCTGGAACATGAAAAGCTCCACCACAGGCTGCCGGAGGTGGATGAGCTGAGACGCGTGCTGCAATAACCGCAAAACCTGCCCGGCAAGGTTGCCCTTTACAAAAAAGGAGCGAAATCGATATTCCGCTCCTAATCTTATTCTGAGATTCCCAACAGCATTATTGAGTCCAGTCTAAAAAGGTCACATTTTATCTTTAGCGGTTTGCCCCGAACCCTAAAGGGTGAAGCCACTGAAGATCAGCCTTTCTTTAGGGTTGGGGTAAAGCTGATATTTAGCGGCTGTGATAAATTTAGTGTTTTTAGACCAGACTTATTATTCTTTTTCAGAATGCTCGTCTTTCACCTCCCCCTGCTCCAGCTCTTCGGCCGTGGGCTCACGTACTTCCTTTACCTCCCCGTGGAAGTAGATGTCCTGTCCGGCCAAAGGATGGTTAAAGTCCATGTTCACTGCATCGTCTTTCACTTCTACTACTTTTCCCTGTAAAACATTTCCTCC